>PKYX01000332.1 GCA_003132825.1 Acidobacteriaceae bacterium | reverse complement strand
TCTGCGATCTACGATGCCACTACAACCGCTAGAGTGCAAGTCGCAGGCTTTTCTCGCGAGCTTTTCTCCCGAGTTGGGCCGGGGCTGGCGATTGCACCCGCCTTCGGCGTGTGGTACCGTCCCTTGATTTCCACTTTCAACGAGGGAGACCTCTATGACCGGCTGGATTTTCCTGGGCGTTTTGGTTGTCATCGCCCTTCTGCTGATCGGAATCTACAACAGCCTGGTGCAGTTGCGNNGTGCGCTGCGACTCTGCCTGGTCCGATATTGACGTCCAGCTCAAGCGGCGGCATGACTTGATTCCGAACCTGGTCGAAACCGTCAAAGGCTACGCCTCGCATGAGAAAGGCACGTTTGAAAACATCGCCAAATTCCGCTCCCAGGCGATGCAGGCTACCACACCGGGAGACAAAGCCGCGGCGGAAAACCAGCTGACCGGGGCGTTGAAGAGCCTTTTTGCCGTGGCAGAAAACTATCCCGAGCTGAAGGCCTCGGAAGAGTTCACCCAACTGCAGGGCTCGCTCAGCCAGACCGAAGACTCAATCCAGAATGCGCGNNTATTCTGGCCGGCATGTTCGGCTTCCAGCCGCGGCAGTTCTTTGAAGTGGCCGATGCCCAAGATCGCGAACCGGTCGCGGTGAAGTTCTGAACCAGATGTCGACCCAGAAAGGCCTGCGAATCCGGGCCCTCGCGCGGCGGATGGCGCTGGCCGGCAGTCTGCTATTCACCCTGCCCCTGGCCGCCCGCAGCTGGCGCATCGCCGATTTTACCGACACCATCACAGTTGGCGGCAACGGTTCGACGGCGGTGCATGAGCGGATTACTGTGGTGTTTGTTGGCCAGTTCCAGGGCATCCATCGCACCATTCCCATCGAATATCCCGGCCCGCGGGGCACCAACTACACGCTGTTTTTGAATGTCACCGGAGTGACCGACGAGAGCGGACAGAAGCTAAAGTACGAGTCGCACACTGCAGGAGACTTCCGCGATCTGAAGATTTACATCCCCGGCGCCGAGGACAGCACGCACACCGTCGAGATTGACTACACGCTGCGCAACGCGGTGCGCTTCTTTGACGATCACGACGAATTTTATTGGAACGTAACCGGCAATGACTGGCCGGTTCCGATCGACCGGGCGACAGCGCTCGTCAGCCTTCCGGATGCCGCCGCGGGCTCGGTGCGGGCGCAGGCCTTCACCGGCGCCTACGGCTCGTCACAAAGGGCTGCCACGGCGGAGGTAAAAGGGTCCGATGTATCGTTCGCGACCACCGATCCCCTGCCGATGCGGGGCGGGCTGACGGTGGATATCTTCATCCCCAAGGGCATTCTGCGGGCGCCAAGTGCGCTGACCCGGGCGCTCTGGTTCTTGGGCAGCAACACCATCGTTTTCTTGCCGCTCCTCACCTTCGGGGTGATGTTCGTGCTGTGGTGGTACAAGGGTCGCGACCCGGACCCTGGGGTTTCCGTCGCCCCGATGTATGAGCCGCCCGCGGGATTCACTCCGGCCGAGGCCGGGACCTTGCTCGAGGACCGGGTCCATCCGCGGGACATTACTTCGACGCTCGTGGACCTGGCGGTGCGGGGATACATCAAGATCGAGGAGAAAGTGGACCAAGGCATTCTGTTTCATCACAAGGACTACGTCTTTCATTTGCTGAAGCCGCGGGAGCAATGGACGGATCTCGCGCCGCACGAACTGGTCATGCTGGGAAATGTCTTCCCGGCGGGTACCGACACCGAACTCTCCAGCCTGAAGAACCGCTTTTACACTGCGCTCCCCGCCATTCGCACCGACATCATGTCGTCGCTGAAGGCAAAAGGCATGTATCTGGTCGACCCCGAGTCGGCGAACGCCTACAGCCTGGGTGCGATTGTCGTCATCATCGCGCCCTTCGCAATCGCGCAACTGATGGCAGGGTTGGATGTGTTCAGTTCCCTGGGTCCGGTCATTTTGTCGGGTGGCATTGCGGCGCTCGTCTGGTGGTTGTTCGCGCGGCAGATGACGGCAAAAACGCTGAAAGGCGGACGCACCCGCGTCGAACTGCTCGGGTTTCAGGAGTTCATGAACCGGGTGGACGCCGACCGGCTGAAGCTCATGCCTGCGAACACGTTCGAGAAGTATCTGGCTTACGCCATGGCGCTCGGAGTGGAGCACCATTGGGCGCAGGCCTTTGCCGGCATTGTGAAGGATCCGCCCGCCTGGTACTCCTCGCCGAATGGGATGGCGGGGTTCAATCCCATTTTTTTTGCCGGCGCTATGCATGGCATGGCGACCGATATGAACCAGGTATTCGTCTCGGCACCTCGCGCCAGTTCTACGGGATCAGGCTGGAGCGGCGGCGGTTTTGGCGGGGGAGNNCGAGCTGCGCAGACTTCTCCCTATGGCGCTATCCCGCCTTCTTGCGCCGGAGCAAGGCGGCGCTCTGGTCTGCGGCTTCCTTCACCAGAAGGCCCATCTTGGGATGAGAGGGTTCGAGGTCGACCGCGATTCCGCACTCCCGCAGCGTCTCTGAAGTCACCGGGCCGATGGAGGCGACCAGGACACGATCGAAGGCCCGGACCAAATTGTCGCGCCGCTTCATTTCTTCCGCGATCCGAAGAAGATGATGGACCTGGACAGAAGACGTGAATAAGATCACGTCAATTTGATTCTCGGTGAGGGCAGCCACGGCTTCGCGCAACGGACCGAGGTTTTCCGGGAGTTGCCAGTCGTAGACATGCACCGGGAAAACGTTCGCGCCGCGCGCGCTGAGTCCGGCATACAACTCGGGGCTCGGAGCACCGTGTTCCTGCACGGCCACGCGCCGGCTTTGGACAGGAACCTCCTCCGAATTTTGATCGAGAATCTCGAGAATCTCGCGCCATGTGTTCGGTTCGGGCACAGTCAGGGTGATGGGAACGCCGAACTCACGTAGCACGGCCACAGGTTTCGGACCCCGGGCCACAACCTTGGTACGGTGTAGAGCCGCCACGAATTGCAGGTGCGAGCACACGGGTTCGACTGCCTGTGCCAGAGCACGGGTTCCCACCCCCGTCATAAAGATGACGACCGCAAACTGATCTTGTAGAAGCAACGACGCGAATCTCAGTTCGCTGCCATTGGAACTGGACAGAACCTCGCGCGTCGAGGGCACCACCACGGCGCGGCCCCCGTTGTTTTCTATCAGCTGAGCAATTTCCCGGGAGCGGCGGCTTTCGAGCGACAGTACGCATACCCCGGCGAAGCCTGCGGTTGACATGCTGTCCTCCTGAACGGAGATGGTACGCGATTGGGCTCGGCGGGTGCGAGTGCCCGCCGACCCGGCGTCGGGCCCCAGGTTCGGAGCAAGAGAGGAGCAGGCTGGGTGCGCGGTGAAATCGGCCCCCAGACCAATGAGCCCCGGCCGAGACCGGC
>PKYX01000167.1 GCA_003132825.1 Acidobacteriaceae bacterium | reverse complement strand
GCCGCGAACCACCATTGCTTCGGACTCCTGCTCGGCATCGAAAACCCGCACGAGCTTTTCGTTGGGGTTCGGCCGCTGGTCTCGGCCACCTTTATCGCCTGAACGGTCTGCCATGATTCCTCCGCTGTCATGATTGTACCCCCCCGGCCGATTCGGCCACACGATGAGTGACAAAAGTCCAGCGTCCTGAGGCAGTTGCCGGGCTGGCCTTGGCCCGCGACAATAATGCTGGCCAGTCGGCGCATCGTCGTTGCCGGGCTTCACATCCAATCACAGACAGGCGGGTTGCCCGAATGAGGATCGATCCATGACGGAGCTGAAGCGGACGCACAGCGTAGATTCGGGCGAGGCAGCGGACGAAGCCCGAAAAATCCGCCGCCTGCAGGTCATGATCAGCATGGTCATGTCGGTCATCGGGCAAGACCCCAACCTCACTCTGGAAGAAGCCTCGGAGCTCGCGGCGGGCGCGCGCCGTGCGGCTCTCGCCATGTTTCCCGGAAAGCAATTGGCTTTCGATATTCTCTACAAACCCCGTCTGCAACGGCTGATGAACGAGCGCTNNCGGGTCGGGCGGATGAAGGCCAGCACCCCGAAGACCTCACTGCAGACCAACTCGGGACCGTGCATTTTCCGATTTCCTGCGCCCGATCCGCGCAAGAACCGTTCACGCGGGGTGTCGCGCTACTGCACTCGTTCTGGTACGACGAGGCGGGGAAAGCCTTCGCGCAGGCGGCGAAAGATGATCCAAGGTGCGCCATAGCGCATTGGGGCGTCGCCATGAGCCTCTGGCATCAACTGTGGAATCGTCCAGACTTGTCGACCATCAAGAGAGGCGCGGCCGAGGTGAAGAAGGCAAAGTCACTCCCCGCGAAGAACAATCGAGAGCGCGACTATATTGCTGCCGCGGGAGCGTTTTACGGGGGGTCCGCAGGGCGCCGCTATGAAGCCAGGGCTACCGCCTATTCTCAAGCCATGGAGCGCGTCTATCGGCGCTTTCCCGAAGACCACGAAGCGGCGGCGTTCTATGCGCTTTCTTTGATCGATTCCGATCGGAAAAAAGCCGCTGCGATCCTAGAACCCCTCTTCGCCGCCGAGCCGAACCATCCGGGCATAGCTCATTACCTGATCCACACCTATGACGCGCCAGAAATGGCGGAGTTGGGACTGCCCGCGGCGCGCCGCTACGCCAAGATTGCGCCTTTGGCCCCTCATGCGGTCCATATGCCGTCGCATATTTTTGCCCGCCTCGGGCTGTGGCAGGAGGATATCGACTCCAATCTTGCTTCGATCGCGGCCACGGAAAAGGCCGAATCCATCCACATGAGCAGCGAAGGACATCAGTTCCACGCCATGGATTTCTTGGTCTACGCCTATTTGCAAACCGGGCGCGAGGCCGAGGCCGAGCACGTCATTGAGAAAATCAACACCATGCCGCCGATCGAGGACATGTACGGGCTCGGCCGTAACCCAGTGATTTCCTCCTTGGTGGCGTTGGAGGCGAGTTACGCGCTTGAAATGCATCACTGGGCAAAGGCCGCCGCTCTCACGGTGCTCCCCGGGGCGGAGCTGGCAGACGATTCCATGACGTACTGGGCCCGCGCCATTGGGGCCGCCCGCGATCACAAGCCGGTGGAGGCTCGGGCGAATGTGAAGGAGATCGAAGCCATTCGCAAGAAACTACTGGAACAAAAGAAGCCGCAGTTCATGGTGGATGGGGTTGACCGCGACCTCCGGGAGGCCACGGCTTGGGCCGAATATGCCGAGGGCAAGGAGGAAGACGCGATCAACCAGCTGCGCCCGCTGGCTGAGAAGGATGGAGGCACCCTCGAAGCAAGCGACGAGCTCCCGGCACGCGAGATGCTGGCTGACATGCTGCTCGAGATGAACCGGCCGGAACAAGCATTGGCAGAGTACGAAACCGATTTGAAGAACAACCCCAATCGTTTTGACGGACTGTACGGCGCTGCCCGTGCCGCGGAAATGGCAGGCCGGCGTGCCCAGGCGAAAACCTACTACACCCAACTCCTAAAACAGTGTGCTGGATCAGCTTCGGATCGTCCAGAGCTCAGTCAGGCAAGAACGGTACTGGATGGTCTAACTTCGGCGGGTATGCCCTGAAACATCCCGCAGCGCGACCAGATTCGCGAGCGTCTAGCGCGGGCACGCCGGCGCGAAGCATGGGCGGGCACTAGTCCAGCAAATGAATTCCCCTATTTTCCCGCGTTCTTGATCACTTCCCCGCCTTTCATCACGAACACCACCTTTTCCATCACGGTGATGTCGGTCAGCGGATCGCCCTCGACAGCCACGATGTCTGCGAACTTCCCTGGTTCCAACGTTCCGATGTCGCCGGACCGTCCGGTCAACTCAGCGCCATTGATGGTCGCTGCCCGCAGCGCATCAATTGGCGTCATGCCGCCGCGCACCAGCGCGCCAAATTCCTTGGAAACTACATCCGGATCGTCATCCACCCCGTAAGCAATCTTTAGATGATGTTCCAACGCCCGGTGAAACGCCGGTCCTTGTTCCTTTAAAATAGCCACGCCCTTGGCAAGACTGACGGCATCGCGTCCCTGGGAAAGGCCGGTTTCCATGTCGTGCTGAAAACAATACAAAGTCGGGACCAGCCAGGTGCCGTGCTCTTCCATGAGTTTCGCGCCTTCTTCGTCCAACATGGTGCCGTGCTCGATAGAATCCACGCCGGCGCGTACGGCCGCTTTGATGCCTTCGGTGCCCTCGGCGTGAACCATGACTTTTTTCCCGGCGCGGTGCGCCACTTCGACCGCCCGTGCCATTTGTTCCTGGCTGAGTTCCTGCACGCGATAGTCGCTGATCGGGTCCATGACGCCCCCCGTTCCCATCAGTTTGATCCAGTCCGCCCCAAACTTGATGTCTCGCCGTACCACCCGCTCCACATCGTCCACAGTGTCTGCAATGTTGGGCCGGGGCAGCAATCCGGCATCCGGCGCCAGGACGTCGGCATCTCCATGCCCACCCGTGAGCGAAACAAATTGCCCGGCTGAAACCATCCGAGGTCCTTGGATCAACCCTTGTTCGATGCTGTCCCGCAAGGCCAATTGGGCATATGCCGGATCGTCTTCGCCCGCCTCGCGCAAGGCGGTGAAGCCGTGGTCGAGCCAGACTTGCAGGTTGCGTACGCCCCAGATGGCTTGCTGCGCCGACGACATGCGCAAGCTGCCAGTCGAAGACTGGTCTTTGGGATTGCCGAGCACATGCGCGTGTGAATCAATCAACCCCGGAACCACCGTGTACCTCGAAAGATCAATTACCGCCACACCTGGGGGCGGGGAACTGGCGATGCTTTGGATTCGGTCTTTGGTTACGAGGATGTATTGGTCGACGGCAACTTTCCCCGTCCGCACGTCGATCAGCCTGCCGGCGCGAATGGCAACCGTCGGTACGGCACTGCCCTGCTGCCCCTGCAGCCATAGAGCAGAAAAAGCGAACAGTGCCAGCATCCCCATCCAGCCTCGGAACCAATGCGTCTTCATTTCCGCTCTCCTCTGCCTGCAAAACAGAACCAGCCGAGTACAGTCATGGTTTCAGGAACACCATCATCGCATCCACATGCACTTGGCGACCAATGCGGCAATGACGACCAACGCGCCCAGCAGCGCATTGTATTCGCGATGCTTCCAGTACAAGTCCCACGAAAATGCGTGGGGACTCGCGCCGAAGCGGGTCAGGCGCGGAAACAGGCTGGGCACGTGACTGGCATAGTCCTCGAATTCTCGAAACTGCCCGCGCAGAAATCTTTCCTCGGCGCGAATTACGGGAACATAAATCGCGACGAAAAAAAACACCATGACGACGGCGATCCACCAGCTGCGGGCTGCCAGCGCAAATCCGGCTCCGAGGACGAGCGAGCCCAGATAAAGCGGATTGCGGGCATGAGCGTAGGGGCCGGAGATAGCCAGTTGCTCATTTTTCTCGACATGTCCCGAAGCCCAGGCTCGAACCAGCAAGCCCGGAAAAGCGACCCCGACGCCGATCACGATGGACGCTCGGGTAGGCTTCGCCAACCATATGTATAGTGCGGCGAATGCGAAGCCGAGGGGCACTCGGATGATTCGCGCAATCTTGGACCAGCTAGCCATGGCTTTCCCCCAGCAATTGGCGGGCTGCACGGACGACCTGGTCCGAACTGATTTCTAGGAGTCCTTTGTCGGGTTGGGCGCGGCGGGCGTGCGAGGTAGTACTGGCCGGGCTGCGCAGCACGATGCTGCGGCTTCCAAACGGACCATTCCGCGCCGGGTTGGTAGGGCCGAAAATAGCCACCACTGGGATCCCTCGGGCGGCTGCGAGGTGCAGCGGACCGGTATCGCCGCCGATGAACAAGCGTGCGCGACCAGTGAGCGCGATCAACTGTGCAAGGGAGCAGACCCTTCCTTTTGCAGCGCCACCACTGGCCCCGACCGCCGCTTCGAGCAGGTCTTGCTCGCCGGGGCCGACATTGATCAAGGATTTCAATCCGTCCGCCGCAAGCAGCCGGGCCACGTCTCCGTAGCGTTCGGCGGGCCAGCGCTTGGCGCCCCAGCCTGCGCCGGGATTCAGCAGGACGAAATCGGCGACGCTTTCCTCCCGCAGTTGCCGATCGCAGGCCTGTTCGGCGGTTTCGTCGTAAGGAAATTCTACGGCCGGCAACTCCAAGCTGCGGCCGGCAACGGCTTCAGCCAAAGAAAGATTCTGCTCCACGACATGCGTTCCGTGGGCGATCACCTGGCGTGTGTAGGCCATGCTGGCCACATTTTCGCGGGGCTCGGCCACGCCATAGATCACCGGAACCCCGGACCAGCGAGCTATCAGGGCAGAGCGCGCCGCGCCCTGAAAGTCCACGGCAACCTCATAGCCGGGAGCGCGTAGTTCGCTCAGCGCGGCGGCTATCTCCTGCCAGGCCTGAATCGAGCGCCGGGACTTCCGCCATTTCGCTGTGTTCACAGCATGAATCCGGTCGACCAGCGGTCGCTGCGGGGAGCGGGGCCCGGAGCGCGGCGTGGACAGAGTGCACAACAGCTCGGCCCAGCGTTCTTCGACTACCCAGCCCACGGACGCCGCGGGGAAGGCTTGCCGCAATGCAGTCGCGGCGGGCAGCGTGTGGATGATGTCTCCCATCGATCCCAGCCGCACAATCAGCAGGCGCTCAATGTCTTCGGGGGTCCCGGGAGGTTCGGGACTCGCGCCAGATGCCAGCATGTTCACCGCGGCCGCGGTCCGAGCCGCGTACGGATGATCTCGCTCGCGGAGTGGTTCTTGGGATCTCCGACAATTTCGACCCGGCCTCCGCATTCGACGACAACGTCGCGCTCGGGCACGGTCGCGGCAGTATAGTCGGTGCCCTTGGCCTGAACGTCCGGACGGATTTCGCGAATCAGCTCCCGGACATCAGGCTCAGGGAAAACCACGATCGCATCCACATCCGCAAGCGCCGCCAAGATTTCGGCGCGCTCTTCCGCCGGCATCAGAGGACGGCCTTCCCCTTTGAGCGCCCTCACTGACTCATCTGAATTGATGGCCACGATCAAACGACCGCCCAGCTCCTTGGCGGAGCGCAGGTAGCGCACGTGGCCGACGTGCAGCAAATCAAAGCAGCCGTTGGCCAGAGTGATGGAATCACCGGCCCCGCGCCAGTCCGCGACGCGTTGGCGCAATTGCTGGCGATTCACGATTTTGCCTTTCGCTTCTGCGCTCAATGGAATCTTGTCGTAGGCGGAGCCTGTTCCAGCGCAATCATGAGTTCTTGCGCGGAGACCGTCGCCGTACCCCGTTTCATCACCACGATGCCGCCGGCATAGTTGGCCAGATGCGCCGCCTCTTCGGTGGTTGCGCCGGCCGCCAGGGCCGCGGTGAGAGTCGCAATCACGGTATCGCCCGCGCCGGTGACGTCGGTGACCTCGTCCGACCCGAAAATGGGTATATCCACCGGATTGTGCCGTCGGCTGAAGGCAACCATGCCGTCGCGTCCCCGGGTAATTACGAGGGATTGCAACTTCATGCGCGACACAATCTCTTTGCCCGCGGCTCGCAGCCGCGACCAGTTCTGACCGATCTGTAACCCGAGCGCTTCCTCGACTTCCGGTTCATTGGGCGTGGCCGCGGCCACGCCGGAGTATTGCAGCATGCGGTGGCGGGAGTCGAGGACGACCGGTACCCCTTTCAGTGCGCCTTTTTCGCGGATCGCGTTCAGAATCGCGGGCGTAGCCGCACCATAGCCGTAATCGGAGATCAGCAGCGCGTCGGAAGCCCGCGCGTACTCCCGCGCCGCCAGCACGAGTTCGCGCTGTAGGCGATGGTTCGGCTCAGACTCCGGTTCGCGATCGACGCGCACCACTTGCTGCCGCCAGGTGTGCGTCATGCCCGCCAAAATGCGAGTCTTGGTGATCGTGCTATAGGTCTTGTCTTTGAGGACCCCGCTGACCGGAATGCGCTTGTGGCGGAAACCGCGAAGCAGCAGGCGGCCCGGTTCGTCATCGCCGACCAGGCCCACGGGAAGCACGTTGACTCCCAGGTCTGCGAGGTTATTGACGGCATTCGCCCCGCCCCCCGGAACCACCGTGCGCTCACGATGGCGGAGGATCAGCACCGGGGCTTCGCGAGATACCCGGGAAATCTCGCCAAAGATGAATTCATCGGCCACCATATCGCCGGCCACCGTCACCGTGATTTTGGGAAACGACTCAACGATCCTCCGCAGGCGTTCGGTCTGTTTGGAATGCTTGTTCATCGGGCCAAGGGAATTTTCTCATGCGCAGCCCTTCGTTCCTTCACGACGCGCAGGAGGGTATCGACAGCGTTAGGTGCATCCGACAGCTTCATTCTGACCTGGACCACGGCCAAGGGCTGCAGCGCGGAGAGATGAGGCCCCAGGTTGATCGCATCTTTTTCCGTGGTGATAAACCCGCCGCCTTCGCCCGCCCGGCACAGGTCCAGCAGTTCGCGGATGTCGCGTTCGGAGTAGGGGTGATGATCGCGATAGAAGGCTTCGGCCACTGGCTGAATGTTGGCGGTATGCAGTTGACGGAAGAAGTTTTGCGGGCGCGCAATGCCGCAAAAAGCCACTGGCCGCGCCGGGGCGTGCTCCACCCAGATGCCGCGCCGCACTTGCCAGGTCAGCTTGCCCTCGACCGGGAACGATCCCGAAGAAGCGCCGCTGACCAGTACCACGGCGTCGGCGCGCCCCAGGGAACCGAGGGGCTCGCGCATGCGCCCGCGAGGAAGCAGGCGGTCGCGCGCGTCTTCCGGCGTGACCATCACAATATCGAAGTCTCGCGCCAGGGCGCGATGCTGGAAACCGTCATCGAGAATGTGTAACTGCGGGCCGAATTGATTCTCGGCGAAGCGACCCGCCTCGTATCGGTCTTCGCCCACCACNNCCGCGCGTCTTGCGTCCGTATCCGCGAGAGAGAATGTCGAACTTTACCCCTCGGTCCTTCAGCAATTCGCCGAGCAATACCACGAAAGGCGTCTTGCCGGAACCGCCGACGGAAAGGTTGCCGACGCTGACCACAGGCCCGCGCAAGCGCCGGGCACGGAGAAATCCGCGGTCGTACAGCGCATTCCGGCTCCGCACGCCTGCGCCGTAGATGGCGCCGAGCAAGGTAAAACCAGAAAAACTCATTGCGGGAGCGTGGCGCGGCCACCATCCCTTTCGCAGATTGGGAACCGCAGCTCCAGTAGCCCTTCGAGGGATGCGAGGGTTCGTTCGGTCGCGCCGGTTTGGGCCCGCACGGCCTCTAGCGCGCGCTGGCCGAGCGCCTTGCGTTCGACTTCGTTCGAAGCCAGTTCCACGAGGGCCGCGGGAAGCTCTGCGGGTCCGACCACGCGTACCGCGTGGCGGCTTTCGAAGGATTCTACAACATCACGAAAATTCTCTGTGTGCTTGCCCACCAGGATGGGAACTCCATGTTGTGCGGGTTCGAGAATATTGTGCCCCCCGCGAGGCACCAGGCTTCCGCCGACGAACGCCATATCGCCCAGAGCGTATATCGCGGCCAGTTCGCCGATGCTGTCGAGCAGCAGCACGCCGCCGGCAATCGGCCCGCTGCTCCATTCTGACCTTCGCCACCCGGGAACGCCCGACGCATCGAGCAGTTGCCGAACCTCCGCGAAACGCTCGGGATGGCGCGGCGCCAAGACCATGACGGCACGAGCATGGCTGGCCAACACAACTTCGAAGGCGGAAACCAGCAGTGCTTCTTCCCCCTCGACGGTGCTGCCACAGACAATCACGGGAGCGGCTCCAGCTTGTGCGAACGCCGCACGGAGGTTCGAAACAATCGGCAGAGGCGGGGGAACAGAGACATCGAATTTCAAGTTTCCGCAGACCTGAACCCGGTCGGCCGGGGCACCGATGGCCAGCAGGCGCCTCCGGTCTTCTTCGGTTTGCGTCAGGAAAAGGCTGACAGGCTCGAGCACTCGAACCAGAATGCCGCGCCAGCGCCGGTACCCCGGCCAGGAGCGGTCCGAGATGCGCGCATTCACGACCGCGATACGGGCGCCGCTCGCCCGCGCCAGACGTAGAAAGTTTGGCCAGAACTCGGTCTCTGCAATGACCACTAACTGCGGCCGCAACTGCCGAAGATAAGGCCGGATGGCAAATCCAAGATCGAGCGGAAAATAAAAGACATTTTCTTCGCCAAAACGCTCACGCGCCAGTTTCTGCCCTGTATCCGTGGTGGTTGAAACCACGACCCGATGCTCGGGAAGCCGCCGACGCAACTCCGCCACCAAGCCACGGATGGCAAGAACTTCGCCGAGTGAGACTGCATGGACCCAGATCGTTCCCCGGAGAGGCTGTTTGGCCAGCCGATCAGGCACTCTGCCCAGGCGTTCGCCGAATCCCGCGCGGTACTTGCCGTGCCGTAGCCCCTCGAGCAGCCAATAGGGCAGGCTGACCAGCAAGCCCAGCGCCAGCAGCGCACTATAAGCCCAGTACATGAGGACTGGGACATTCTACCCGCTAGCCTCGCGCCCAGGGGTCAGGGTAGCGCTCGCAGAGCGCAGCGCATCCTATAATCGAATTGCCATGTCTCGCTGCCCGCCAACTACGGTTCTGGTTCGTTTCGTCCTAGGAATCCTCGCCGCGATTGGTTTGTCCGTCTTCTGCCCGGGGGCCAAACAGTTCGTCATGCCGGTGGCTCAACCGGCCAAGAGCTACCCGGCGCGCGACGAGCACAACGATGAGGCGGTTACCCTCGCTCTCGACCCTTATGACATGGCAGATAAGGCCAATATCTTTTCCGTTCGCTACAACCAGCTTGGCATGCTCCCCATCTTGCTGGTTGTGACCAACGATGGCGACCAACCGGTCTTGCTTGCCGGCATGAAGGCCGAACTTGTCACCGTAGACCGTGCCAAGCTTTCCCCGGTTACGCCGGACGACATCGAGCGCCGGCTCTCGCACCCCTCGGCGAGCGCCAACCGATACCCGCTGCCTTTTCCCACCAAGAGGGCAAAGGGCGGTGTCAGCCAAGAGGCGCGGGAAGAAATTGAGAACGCCCAGTTCGGAGCCAAAGCAGTTGAGCCTCACAGCACGCAAGCCGGCTTCCTGTTTTTTGATGTTCAAGGCGTAGCCACGCCACTGGCCGGCGCCCATTTCTACCTCACCGGCGTAAAAAACGCTCAGGGACACGAGCTGATGTATTTTGAGGTGCCGCTTGAAAAATACCTGAACGCCCCAGTCAAGCACTGAGTCCACGTCTTTTCGAGGGATGGGTTTCAAAGGCCGGGCGGTGGGATCTGCGGCTCCGCGACACTAGAATTCCAGATGGAAGCGGAACCCTGGAACCCACACCGGGCCGCGGTCCCGGTTGTAGCCCGGGTTATTGATGTGCTGCAGATCCGGTCCGACGAAAAAGCCGCGCCACAGGTGAGCGGTATAGTAGCTCTCGACAATTTTCTCCCGGCCGTAGTTCAATCCCCCATCGCCCAGCAGGAAGCCCAATCCGCCCAGCTCCAGGTAGTGCTGGTGATCGGCGCAGATGCCGTTGGTCACAAACGTGACTCCGGCCTTGTCCTGTTCGCGGTGCCAGCCATACCCCGCCCAATCCGCCCCCATCTCGACCGTGTTGTCGACCTCGGTGTAGGCATAGGATTCATGCTGGCCCTCATTCCATCCCCAGCGGCCATAGGCCCTCAGGTGATGGAAAAGATCCTGCTCCAGGTTCACGCCAAAGCCATATTTCACGGTGGTTTGTAAGGGATGAGCCGTGATCTCGGGCCGCGGCGTTTTCCCCGCCAGAAAATTCTCCACCGCCGTACGGTAAACCCCCATATTGGCATGATTCACAAATGACAGCAGGCGGATGCTCGTATTCCGCTTGCCCCCGAAGCTCGGATGGAGTTCAAGCTCGAAATTCTCCGCCCGGGCGCGGCGCAGATTCCACACCAGGTCAATTCCATTGGCCACCTTGGGCATGAGGGACTCGGCGAATCGGAAGGCCCAGTTGCGGTCGTAGTACTCGGCCATCACACCGAAGGTGTAGCCGCGGGTGTCGGCGGCATAGTCATAGGCGCCATTGTTGTCGATCGTCCAATTCATGAACTGGAAGTGGCTGTCGCTGCCCACGCCGTTCAGATCGAAGAAGTCCGCCATCCCGAACTTGCCGGCCCGCAGTTCCAGACGGCGCACGGGCACGCGGGTGGCGAGCGCGAAGGGGCCCCGTACAGCTTCCACGTTTTCGCTGCTCAGCCGAATCATCTGCCGAATCATGCCGCGAGCCAGATACGGTGCCTTGGAAAGCAAGGGATTGCGCACCACATCCAGATTGGTGAACCCCGCGAGGCCCAATCCGTCGCTCAGGCCGCCTCCGCTCGCCTCCTCAACGTCGACAAACACCTCGGTTGTGTCAGTCAGCTCATAGCCGAGAAACAACGTGGACACGTTCGAGGTAGCGTCTTGCGCGTGGGAAACGAGACTGTTGGGACCGCTGTAGCTGGCTTCGAACGACGGGTGGTATTGAAAAATAATGTTGTCTTGCCCCGAGACCCAATACCGCGAAGTGTCGGAGTGCGGGAACATGGTGATCGCGGGATCGTCGGTGGCCGGCGGATTCTTGGCGGCGTCCGGAGCGGCCTGGCCGTGCGCGCACTGCGCCCCTGCCATCGGCAACATGGCGCATACACCCAACCAGAGAAGTGCCTCCCAGTTCCGGAGGATGAGTCCTCGAGTCTTCACCATTTTGCTCCGGCATTCTCAGGGATTACGCGCTCACGCTGCACTCGAGCCGGATCTGTGCCCGTTCGGGCTTGGCGGCGCCGCATCTGCATTTCCATAAACTATAGTACATCATCATAAGTAAACTATAGTTAACACAAAAGCGCGGACCGCTCGGAGGGAAGGATCCGCCTGCCGCGCTGGCTCGGACGCCCTCCACCGGCGGAGGGTCCACCGAGCCTATCGCGGCTTGGTTAATGCAGAGTTACAACTCGATCGATCAACCCTTCCTTCGTATACCATAGGGGGGTATACTAAGGTCAAGAAAAATGCATACTGTCAAAGACAAAGCCAAACTCATTTTGCGGGTGCGCCGCATTCGAGGCCAGGTGGAGGCTATTGAGCGCGCGCTCGAAGCCGATCCTGAGTGCTCCGATCTGTTGCAGCTCATCACTGCAGCTCGCGGCGCCATGAACGGCCTGATGGCGGAGTTGCTCGAGGGTCACATTCGCTTCCATGTCCTCGATCCGGGCCAGAAGACGAGTTCCGAACAAGCCTTGGCCGCCGACGAACTGGTCGACATCATCCGTTCTTACCTGAAGTGACAGGCGGAGGGGGCAGACCCGAGGCCCGATTCCCACAAAAAAAACAGGACAGCTCGGAGCCCCCCGAAGCTGTCCATAAACCCTCCCGGTTAGAAGGGCGTACTTGCATCAGCCTACGGGCAGCCTGTTGCAGGATGATTGCAAAGCTGTGAATTTCCCATGAATTCCGCTGCCCGCGCGGACTCAGATCTTCACCCCGAGCCTTCCGAACGGCCGCAGGCTCCGACGGCCTTCCCAGCTAAGTCCTGTTGCTACTATACTTACGCCTTTCGTCTCCTGAATCCATGTCGCGCAAAGTTGAGAAATCACGCGAGCTGCAGAAGCGCGCCGAGCAAATGATGCCGGGCGGAGTGAGCTCCCCGGTACGGGCGTTTGGCGCTGTGGGGGGCGATCCGCCGTTCATTGTGCTCGGTCAGGGCTCGCACCTGCTCGATGCCGATGACAATGAGTACATCGATTACCTGGGCTCCTGGGGGCCTCTGATTCTCGGGCACGCTTTCGGGGAAGTTGTCGAAGCGATCACCGCAGCGGCGCGCAGCGGTACTAGTTTCGGCGCTTCGACGCCCTCCGAAGCCGACTTGGCCGAGATTGTGCTTTTGGCGTTCCCCCACCTGCAAAAAGTCCGCTTCGTGAACTCAGGAACCGAAGCCACCATGTCGGCCGTCCGCCTGGCGCGCGCCTACACCAAGCGCAAATACATCGTGAAATTCGAGGGCTGCTATCACGGCCACGTGGACGCACTGTTGGTAAAAGCCGGCTCCGGATTGGCCACCCTCGGCATCCCCGGCTCGGCGGGCGTACCCGAAGAGTTCACCCAGTTCACGGTGACTCTCCCCTTCAACGATACGGACGCGGTCGAGCGGGTTTTCGCTAAGTTCAAGCACCAGATTGCCTGCGTGATCGTTGAACCGGTGGTGGGGAATATGGGCTGCGTGCCCGGCTTGGGCGACTATTTGGCAGCCCTGCGCTTGATCACGCAGCGCGAGAAGGCGGTGCTGATCTTTGATGAGGTCATGACCGGGTTCCGCGTGGCCTTCGGCGGAGCGCAGGAGCTCTATGGGATTCGTCCCGACCTGACCACCTTGGGGAAGATCCTGGGCGGCGGATTACCCGTGGGCGCCTACGGCGGCCCGTCGGAATTGATGGATCTGGTGGCGCCGCTCGGCCCCATGTATCAGGCGGGAACGCTGTCCGGGAATCCGTTGGCCATGGCGGCGGGATTGGCCACCCTGAGCCACCTGCGTGACCATCGGGCCGAGATCTACCCGCGTCTCGAGAAATTGAGCGCGCAATTAGTGGATGGAGTGGCGGCCGCCGCCCGGGATGCCGGGGTAACTCTGTGCAGCAACCGTGTGGGCTCGATGTTCACTTGGTTCTTCACCCCCGGCCCGGTCAACGACTGGAATTCCGCCTCGAAGTCCGACACCGATGCCTTTGGCCGCTTCTTCCGTGCGATGCTCGACCACGGCGTCTACCTCCCGCCTTCGCAATACGAATCGGCTTTCCTGAGCACTGCCCACACCAAGGAAGACATCAAAAAAACCATCGCCGCTGCGAAGCAGGCGTTTCAATCGGCGCATGCGTAGTGAGCGGGGCTGGGCAGGCGCTAGCCGGCGCGGGAGCGGGTCTCAGAGTCGGTGGGTGTCGGACCGGGCTCTCGCCCGGTCGTTGTGCGCCGCCCCGTGGTCATCGCTTCCATCATGGCCGGAATCGTCACAAACTGACGGCCCTCGCTCTTGTGCTTCGCGATCAGCCGATCGGTCGCGGTTACGGTTTGTGACCGGTCGGCGCCCATCTCCAAGTGGCCGCCGTCATGCAGCAAGATCACGTCTCCGCCACGAATCCGATGGGTCACTTTTCGTTCGATCTGTTCCGCCGGCGGCGCATTCCAGTCGTACCCGGTGACGCTCCACATCACAGTCGCAAGGCCCATCTGGCGCGCGATGCGAAGCACCGCCGGCCGCCGTCCGCCAAACGGAGGCCGAAACAGGTTCGAGTGCTCGCCGATCGCATCGCGCAGAGCCCGTTGGCACATGTCCAGCTCCGCCCTGACCTGAGCCGCACTTCTGAAGGTGAGCAAAAGATGATGGTAGGTATGGTTCCCGACCACGTGCCCGCCCTCGACCACCGCGCGCACAAGATCCGGCCTCTGCTCGGCATACCGGCCGATGAGAAAGAACGTGGCCCGCACCTCGTGCTTGGCCAGAACCTCGAGCAGCCGCAGCGTGTGCGGGTCGTTCGGGCCGTCGTCGTAGGTGAGAGCTAACTGCTTCGATCCGCCCCCGATCCCCGTGAAAGTCGTTCCGTACCACTGCCCGGTGGGAGCCATCGACTGATAGCCGGCGGACGCGGCGGCGGCGAGAGCGGCGGTTGTGATGACGTATTCGAGCATCCCGAGCCGATTGTAGCTGCAATCCAGACGCGAGATTCCAGATTTCACATCCCCCTAGCGGGTGAAAGCCTTCGGTGCAATCTGCAATCGTCAATCGGCAATCGATCATGCCTGTTAACTCTTCCCGCAATTGCATGCGCGCCTCAGCCGAGATATCCTGCCAAGCGAAACGCAATTCCCTCTGACCCATGGCCAATCTTTTCGAACTGCCGCGCTACATCGCGGTCGAAGGTCCCATACGAGTCGGTAAAAGTACGCTGGCGCGGGTCTTGGCTGAGCGCTTGAATGCGCAGCTGGTCATGGAAGCCGAGGAAAATCCATTCCTGCGTCCCTTCTACGAGGGTGAGCGCGGAGCCGCCTTCCAGGCACAATTTGCCTTCTTGGTCCGCCGATTCGAGCAGCTGCGCGCACTCGACCTGGGCGCGCGCTCGCAGAAAACGGTGGTGGCGGATTTTGTCTTCGAGAAGGATAAGCTCTTTGCCTGCCTCAATCTCACCGACCAGGAACTCGACACCTACAATCGGTATTACAACTACTTCCGCGATCAGATTCCGACCCCGGACCTGGTGATCTATTTGCAGGCCACTCCCGAAGTGCTGAAGAAACGCCTGAAGAAAAAGAACGCATCCGGCGAAAAAGCGATCAGCGAGGACTATCTGGAAGAGGTGGTGAAAGCCTACGAGCACTTTTTCTTTCACTACACCTCCTCGGACCTGCTGATCGTGAACACCTCGGAGATCGATTTCGTGGAGCGCAACGAAGATTTGCAGGAACTGCTGCGCAAGGTGTCCGCGCCGATCAAGGGGACCCAGTATTTTCTGCCGCTCGGCAGCCAGGAAGCGGCCAGCGCCTAGGCGGTCGGCGCGCTTCAGAACCAGGACTTCAGAGCCAGGACTTCAGAACCAGGACTTTAGAACCCCGGGCTTCAGAAGCCGGGATTCAGAAGATGATAGGGCTTCGACTGAGGCGACGGGATTCAGGTGAACACCGGCCTAACCCCGCCTGCCAATCCTATCGACCAACGACCTTTGGGGGGTCTAAAATAGCGGCTGTAGCATCTAAGATGTAGACAGGCTCCATCCGCCAACGGCGGAGGGGCACTGGAGGAAATTGTGAGTCTCACTCCGATTGGCGAGTCTCGCCAAAAAGTAACGGCCGCGGTCCTGCGGCTGAAGAAGCTTGGTCACGAACCGATCACCTGCATTACCGCCTACGACTATGCCACTGCCCGTCTGGTGGACGAAGCTGGGATCGACGTTGTCTTGGTGGGCGATTCTCTGGCGCAGACCATGCTCGGCTACGAAAATACCCTCTCTGTCACCATGGACGAAATGCTGCATCACGCTCGGGCAGTGCGGCGCGGCGTGAAGCAGGCCCTGCTGATCGTCGATATGCCCTATGGTTCCTATCATGTGGACGCCCAGGACGCCGTTCGAAATGCCACCCGCTTTGTGAAAGAGGCTGGCGCCGAGGGAGTGAAGATCGAAGGCGGGGAGAAGCGGGCTGAGCTGATCCGCTGCATCATCGACGCCGAAATTCCCGTTGCCGGCCACATTGGCTTGACCCCGCAGTCGGTGAACCGCATGGGCGGATACAAAGTGCAGGGAAGGTCGCTGGCCGACGTCGAACAGCTCATGCGCGACGCCGTGGCCCTCGATCGCGCCGGCGTGGCCGCGATCTATCTGGAAGGCATTCCGCGCGAAGTCGCGGCGCTGATCAGCGCCGAGGTCAGCGCACCCACCATCGGGATCGGGGCAGGTCCTGACTGTGACGGCCAGGTGCTCGTGTTCCACGACATTTTGAACCTGACCTTCGGCCCTCCGGCCAAGTTCGTGCGCCGCTATGGCGACGGAGCCGCGCTGATCACGCATGCGGTCGAGGCATTCCGCGCCGATGTGAGGGCCCGACGATATCCGAGCGACGAGGAGTCCTACCACCTGGCGGAAGAGACCAAGCAAGCCCTCGAAACCGTACTCGAACGCAAGCGGGCGTTGCGGCGTTAGAGGCCAAGCATCGTAATCCGCCCGCCCATGACGATCTGTAAGACGGCCGCGGAAATGCGCGCCCACCGCCGTACGCGCCGCCAAGGGGGCCGCCTCGGCTTTGTGCCCACCATGGGCGCACTGCACGCAGGCCATCTTTCACTGGTACGCGCCGCCCGCGAGCAATGTGACTCGGTCGCGGTTTCCATCTTTGTAAACCCCGCACAGTTTGCTCCGCACGAGGACCTGGACCAATATCCCCGCTCGCTCGAACGCGATCGCGAGCTCCTCGAGAAAGAAGGAGTCGACCTGTTGTTTGTGCCCTCGACCGAGGAAATGTATCCGCCCGGCTCAAGCACCTGGGTTCAGGTGGAAGGCTTGAGCGACAAACTCTGCGGTCAATCGCGGCCGGGACATTTTCGCGGCGTAACTACGGTGGTCGCCAAGCTATTTCATATCGTCCAGCCGGATTGTGCTTTCTTTGGACAGAAAGATGCAGCCCAGCTGGCCATCATCCGCCGCATGGTTCGTGACCTGCACATGCCGGTCGAGATTGTTGCCTGTCCCATTGTGCGCGAGGCGGACGGTCTGGCGATGAGCTCGCGCAATACCTATCTGGACCTCGAGCAGCGCAGGGCGGCGCCGGCGCTCTATCGCTCGCTGGTGCGGGTGCAGAAAGATTTCGGCGGAGGGGAACGGAATGCCGCCCGCCTCATCGGAGCCGGGAAAGGAACAATCTCCGCGGAGCCCTCCGTACGGCTCGACTACTTTGAAATTGTGGACCCGCAGACACTCGACCCCTTGACCGAGGTCGACAGGCCGGCGCTGGCCGCCGTGGCCGCCTTCGTAGGGACAACGCGACTGATCGACAACTTGGCGCTGCCGGGATAGGAAGGCGTCGCAAAGCGATTTCGCTGCTACCTCTTTTTACGAGAGGCAGGACCTGGCGAGACCTGCGAGTCTTTCGGCAACTGCTGGGGGACTCTGGGTCCGGAAACAAACGGGTTGCCGGCAATGAGGTAACGCAAAGGGAGCGCAGAGGATTTGGTGATCCCGATGCGGGGGCCGATCAGCACGCGATGCGGACGAAACCCATCGTTCGCGACCCACAAACCGGAGGTGACGCTCGACAGGTCTTTCCCATTGTCACGCTCCCGAGTGATGCCAAAAGCTTCCGCCAACCGTCCCGGTCCGCTGGTGAGTTTTCTGAGATCGCGAGCGCAGTTCACCGAGACTTCCCGCAGTCGGCTCATGGTTTCGATACCGGCAAGCGGCTCGAGCGCGCGAAACAGG
Source organism: Acidobacteriaceae bacterium (assembly GCA_003132825.1). GTDB lineage: Bacteria > Acidobacteriota > Terriglobia > Terriglobales > Acidobacteriaceae > PALSA-270. Next base: position 4,026 of record PKYX01000167.1, on the reverse strand, counting down.
ACGCCTCCCGCTTCTCCATCGGGAAGGCAAGACACGTTAAGGCAGTAGTGATTTCCGTAGATGAAGTAAACATAGGAGTGGCCGGGCGGCCCGAATAGCACGGCGTTCCGCGCGGTGCGGCCTGCGGCGGAATGAGCGGCGGCGTCCTCGGCTCCGAGGTAAGCTTCGACTTCGACGATACGTCCGGTTAGCAGTTTGCCGTTGCGGCGCCGCACCAGCACTTTACCCAGCAGGTCGCGGCTCACCTCGCGCGGATCCCGGTTGTAGAAATTCCGGGGCAAGGCATTGCGGAACTTGGCCCCGGAACTCATGCGCGGCGATGCGGCATGGCAGTTATGCTGCACCCTTCATCGCCGTCTTGAGGTAGTCCAAAACTTCCTCCGCATGGCCTTGGGGCTTTACTTTGTGAAAGATGTGTTTGACCTTGCCGTCGGGGCCGATGAGGAAGGTCGTGCGCGCTACGCCCATCACCTTCTTGCCATACATGTTCTTTTCCTGGATCACTCCGAAAGCGTTGCACACGGTCTTGTCGGCGTCCCCCAGCAGGGTGAACGGCAGGGTGTACTTTTCCTCAAATTTTTTCTGCGCCTTGGGGGTGTCCGGAGAAATGCCGAGAATAACCGCGCCAGCTTTTTCGATCTTCTTGTAAGCATCGCGGAACTCACAGGCTTCCACGGTGCAGCCCGGAGTGTCGGCGCGGGGATAAAAGTAGAGGACGACGTAGTTTCCGCGAAAATCCTTCAGTGACACTTCTTTACCGTTCTGATCGGGCAAAGTGAAGTCCGGGGCCTTATGATTGATATCCATGCCAGCATCTCCTTTGGCTTCTCGAACGTTATATCGCAACTCCTGGCGGTCCGTCACCCTAGCCGGGCTGGCTTTGCTTGGCGCGGCGCTGGCGCCCGCGCAGTTTGCCGGGCGACCGAAGGCCGACAAGGGACCGCGCGCGCTCGCCCTGCTGGAGTTGGCGCCCAATGGCAAAGGCCATCTGGTTCCGGTCGTCATCATGATCGACGGGGAGTTTTACGACGCCAGCGCCTACAAAGCAGCGCCCGTGCCCATGGCGCTTGACACCGGAACCGTGTACGAGGCGGAGCGAACCGGCAGCTCGCTCGGTTTGTTCACCGTAAGCGGCGCGCTGCAAGGGCCCAATAAAACCTGGCTGGGTGCGGGAACTTGGCTGCCGGCGGGCTCGGCTCCTCGTAAGACCGCCCAGAAGGCCGAATCCAGGCCGCGCGGGATTGACATGGACGAGGAGAACAAGCCTCCCGTTCTTCATCGCCGTTCCGCGCCGGAAAGCCCCAAGCCCGCTGCACCGGCACCTCAGCCGACCAGCGCTGCGACGGCGCCGCCTGCGGGCACCACGCCGCCCGCGGCCTCCGCGCCAGCCGTCGCTCCGGCTGCTCCGCCGCCTGCCCCCCCGGCTGCTACCGCGCCGACACCATCTGCTGAAGACGACAGCAACCGGCCCGTCCTGCGGCGGGGCAAGCCCTCTCCGCTGCCGAGTGACGACTTTCCTCCCCCTGCACCGGCTGGGCCGTCGATCAAGGGGTCCGCGCCCGCGCCGGCAAACGCCGCGTTGGCTACCGTCTCGACCGGCGCCGTCCAAGTCATTCCAGCGATTTCAGATGCCGGTGGCCCAGAACCCCATCCCTATACTTATCCGATGAAGCCGGGGGAGGAGGACGAGTTCCGCAAGAAGACTCTGGCGATGGCGGCGGTTGAAATCCGCGACCGCGTGCAGCAACTGGTGGCGGCGACGGTGGGCGCTCCGCCCTCCCCCCGCGCCTCTCGTGCCGGCAAAGCCGCTCCGCCGCCCAAGTCCCTGCAACCCGTCTTTGGCGATGTGCAGCTCCACGTGTTCGACCTCTCGAGCAGCAATGAGCCGGTACTGGTGCTGACCGCGACGGCGCACATGCCTCCCGGGCGAAACAGCGGCCCTCCGGGTTTCGAGTACACCATCACGCTGGTCGCTCGCAGCGACATTTATGGGGAGCTGCACAAGGCCTTCTCCGCGCTGACCGACACCGCGCACCTGGACGTGCTTCCGCGCTACGACCTGATTGATGCAGTCGATGCCGATGGGGACGGCCGCGCCGAGTTGCTTTTCCGCAAGGTGTCCGATGCGGGCACTGCGTTTGCACTGTACCGTGTGATTGGAAATCAGCTGTGGCCTCTGTTTGAGGGAACGCCCGGACAGTGAATGCGAACGACCATGACCATGGACTGAAGGTTCCGCGGGAGGATTTTCCGCAGGGAGACCCCCTATCCTGAGCCATACCCGTCGTGAATTCGTGAGATCGGTCGTGGGGACCACACTGGCCGCCCGGCTGGATGCTTGGAGAGGAACGAATCCGTTTTCCGCGGCACCGAATGCGAGCTTCCCCATCGCATTCCCGAAAGACTTCTGGTGGGGCACCGCAACCGCCGCCTACCAGATTGAAGGCGCGTGGAACGAAGATGGCAAGAGCGAATCCATTTGGGACCGCTTTGCCCATACTCCGGGCAAGATTAAGAACCTCGACACCGGCGACGTGGCCTGCGATCACTATCATCGCTATCGCGAAGATATCGAGTTGATGCGAGCGTTGAATCTGAAAAGTTATCGCTTTTCTGTCTCCTGGCCACGCATCCAGCCTTCCGGATCGGGACAGCCCAACCCCAAAGGCTTGGATTTCTATCGTCGCCTGGTCGACGCGCTGCTCGAGGCCAAGATTCGTCCCTTCCTCACTCTGTATCATTGGGATCTGCCGCAAGCCTTGGAAGAGGCGGGAGGCTGGCCCAACCGTGACACCGCGGACCGTTTCGCCGACTACGTCGCGATCGTGGCGCGAGCTCTCGGCGGACGCGTTTCCGATTGGATTCTGCTCAACGAGGCCGTGGTTTTCACCACAGATGGCTATCTCAACGGGAAGAAAGCGCCGGGGCGAAAGAGCCTGCATGCCACTCTGCAGGCCACGCACACCGCAAATCTGGCGCAGGGCAAGGCATTTCGCGCCTTGAAGGCGGAACAGTCGCAGGCCCGCGCGGGTTCCGCATTCAACATGTCCCCCTGTGAACCGGCGAGCGCGTCGGAGGAAGACAGGCTGGCAGCCGAACGGGCACACCGTTACCGCAACCTATGGTTTCTTGAGCCGGCGCTCAAGGGACGCTATCCCGACGCCCTGGCCGTGCCCCCCGGCTATTTGATGGGAGTGAAGTCGGGGGACATGGAGCAGACTCGCGTCCCGCTCGACTTCATCGGCGTCAATCTGTATGACCGAACCGTCGTGTCCGCGCCCAGCGCGACGGAGCGGCTGCTCAATCCCCAGTTCTGGCTCCTTCCGGCGAAACTTGGCCAAGGCACGCAAGGTCCAAGAACAGCTTTCGACTGGGAAGTATGGCCGAAAGCCATGTATGACATGGTGACCCGGATCACGCGAGACTACGGCCGGCCGGTGATCGAGATCACCGAAAATGGCTGTTCGTATGAAGACGCCCCCGGTCCGGACGGACAGATTCACGATCGACGGCGCCTGGACTATCACCGCGGATATTTGAGTGAACTGGCGCGCGCCATTCATGACGGCGCTGACGTGCGCGGCTACCATGCCTGGAGTCTGATGGACAACTTTGAGTGGGAAGAAGGCTTCAGTCAGCGTTTCGGGTTGGTGTATGTGGATTTCAAGACGCAGAAGCGGATCATGAAAGAGTCCGGCCAATGGTATGGACGCGTGGCGGGGGAAAATGCGCTGCCCGCGGAACCCAGAGCCCGGTGAAGAGATTCTATTTTTGGGTGAGAACCAGCTGACCGTTTTCCACCTTGATGCCACCGACGTTGTCAGGCAGCTTCATCCGGTCGTGCTGCTCCGCCAACCTCTGCTGCAACGCGCCATTCACCAGCGAGACCGGGACATTCAAGTCGCCGACTTTGAATTCGGTGGGCTCGAAGGTGGCATAGCCATCCCTCGATCCCAGATGGCCGGAGACGGTGATCCAGACGTTCTTGCCGGCAATACTGACTAAAAACTGCCCGTGGGCCTGATC
>PKYX01000238.1:5198-7730 GCA_003132825.1 Acidobacteriaceae bacterium | reverse complement strand
CGGGCCTCGGCAGCAGCCGTCCCACCGGGTCTCGGCCGGCCCTCCGGGCCCGGACTCGTCGAGGGCCGAATACCTTGGCTTTTCATGCCGCCAGCAGCGCGAAGCGTGATCAGCGTAATTTCCGGCGGACAAAGGAAGCGAACCGGCAGCGCGATCGTGCCGATGCCCACGTTGGTGTAGAGGGTCAAACCGCCGATGCGGTGCAGTCCCCAAGGATAGCGGCGCGCTAGCGGAGGCAAAGCCAGAGCCCCCAGCAGAGGAAGGCGGATCTGACCCCCGTGAGAATGGCCAGAGAGTTGGAGATCCACGGGAAATCGCGCCGCATGGATCGCGAAATCCGGCTCGTGCGCCAGCAGAATGACGGGCTCCTCCGGGGGTATCCCCTGGAGCGTTAGCGGCAGATTGGCGTGTCCCTCGAGCACGTCATCGGTTCCCGCAAACCAGAGTCGGGCTCCGGATCGCGCAAAGGCCGTGGAACGGTTGCGCAGAACCGGAATGCCCCGGGTCTCGAGAGCGCGGACAATTCTCTCGTGATCGGATATGACATCGTGGTTTCCGAGAACCGCCAGGCTGCCCAAGGGGGACTGCAATTGGGCCAAAAGACTGGCGCAGGGGTCAATGACGTCAGCCGAACTCTGGTCATGGTCCCGGCCAAAGGTCTGGGCGGTCACAAAATCTCCGGTCAGCACCACCAGGTCAGGCCGCAGAGCGTTGACCACGGAGATGGCTTTGCGGATCGGCACCACGGAAAAATAAGCGTCGTAGTGGAAGTCGCTGAGCTGCACGACGCGCAAACCATCCCAGACGGCGGGCAGGCGCTCGAGCGCAATTTCGATCTGCACAAGTTTCGGATCGTTGGGTTCGAAAATGGCGGCGTCGGCAGCGACCGCCAGGGCGCCGGCCGCGGCCGCTGCCAGAAATTTCCGTCGAGTAAGAAAGGCCAAACGGAGTTCCTTGTTCCCTGGCTCGAGCCACCATGCACCAGAAATTGCCGCGCGCCCGGCTAAAGGGCGGTCACGCCGCGTTCCTGGTTGCGAATGCGAATGGCTTCATCCACTTTGTAGAGGAATATCTTCCCGTCGCCGATCTTTCCCGTGGCGGCGGTCTTCAAGATCACGTCGACGGTCGCATCCACGCGCTCGTCCGCCAGCACCAGCTCCAGCTTGATCTTCGGCAGGAGGTCGACGGTGTATTCCCGGCCGCGGTAGTGCTCGGTATGGCCTTTCTGGCGTCCGTGGCCGCGCACGTCAGAGATGGTCATGCCTTCCACTCCGAGTTCAAGAAGCGCGTCTTTCACTGCATCCAGCCGGTAAGGTTGAATAATCGCTTCAATCTTGGTCATTCGGTTTTTCCTCGCGGGTCGGGCGGCCCCGGCGCAATTTCATTTCGAGCGGCTGCGCCGCCGAGCACGGTTGTTCGTCAACCGCCCTGGTGGCTTGAGGCTTGATTCTAGCAAAGTGCATAATTTCCCATTGCGGAAACCCGTAGTTTATATTGTGATGCTTACCTTGCAGATGAGAACCAGAGCGGGCTTCCGCTCGCCTGGCTGGGGCTACTGGCATGAAGCTTGCGGGACTCTTATTGTTGCCGGCGGGGTGGGCCATCGTGCTGACTGCGGTTTCGATTCTTGCCTCTGCCGGGCAACAGGCCGGGTTCGTGCTTGCGGGCATCGGAGTGGAGATCATTGGCCTGATCCTGCTGGCGCGTGCCCACCGAGTTGCGCCGGAGGAAACCCGGTGACACCTCTGCCCGCTCCTGCTCTTTCTGAGACCGCGGTCGCACTCTGCGTGGTTTTCATCCTGCTGGTCCCGCTGGCCGCCGCCGGACTGTCTCTGATCAATACCGGCCTCGGCCGCTCGCGCAGCGCTGCCCATGCGATGCTGGCTGCCCTGTGTGTCATGGCGGTTGCAGCGGTCGTCTACTTCGTCTGCGGTTTTTCCTGGCAAGGTTTTCCCGGGCTCCCGGCGCATTTCGTGATGGCCGGGGGAAAATCCTGGAATTGGCTGGCCGCCCAGCCATTTTTCCTGCGCGGGCTGCCGCTCGATGGTTCTCCGGTCTCGCTCGCCGTCTGGTTGCAGATGCTGAGCGTGGGTTTGGCGGCGACGATTCCGCTGGGCGCTGGCGCCGACCGCTGGCGGTTGGGCGCGATTTGCGCCTCTACCGCACTGCTGGCGGGCGGGACATACCCGCTATTTGCNNCGACCGGATGAAATTTTCCGCCTTCCTGTGGTTCATGGCCCTGTGGCTGATCTTCGTCTATTGCCCCATCGCCCACTGGGTCTGGGGCGGCGGATGGCTGGCCGAACTCGGTTCGCACTGCGCCCTCGGCCATGGCTTCGTCGACGCGGGGGGCTCGAGCACCATTCAAGCGGTAGGCGGCTTGACGGGTTTGTCGATGGCTTGGATCCTCGGCCCGCGCCGCGGCAAATATTCCGGACAAGGCATGCCGGCTGCGATTCCTGGCCACAATGTGGTGCTGGTATTGCTCGGCTGCCTGCTGGCCTGGCTGGGCTGGATGGGCTTGAACTCCGC
>PKYX01000238.1:0-5148 GCA_003132825.1 Acidobacteriaceae bacterium | reverse complement strand
GCGGTTTTGACGCGCATCCGCTTTACGAAGCCGGATGCTTCGCTCACCGCCAATGGCTGGATCGGCGGCCTGGTGGCGAGCAGCGCGGGCTGTGCTGTGCTACGGCCCGCGGAAATGCTCATCGTCGGCATTGTGGCGGGCGCTCTGGTCATCTTCTCGGTCGAATGGTTCGAATTCCGTCTGCAGGTCGACGATCCAGGAGGCGCCATCTCGGTGCACGCCATGGCCGGACTCTGGGGGGTTTTGGCGCTTGGCCTGTTCGCGCGCTTCCCCGATCAGGCGTCTGGGCAATGGCTGGCGCAGGTCATCGGCATAGCCACGCTCGTGGGCTTTGTGCTACCCCTGACCTATGCCTTGAACTGGCTTCTCGACCGCATCTACCCCCAGCGAGTTGCGATCGACGGCGAGCGGCAAGGCATGGATCTGCAGGAACTGGGCGCCGAAGCGTATCCTGAATTCATTACTCATACTGAAGAATATCTTCCCCACTGAGTGCGACGGGCGCGGAACTCCCCCAAAGGTTGTCCCCTGCCGAGAAGGCGCTCAGGAACCCGCTGCATTGAGCTCAGAATGAGGTTTGGGGGATGACGCTGTCTTTGCCGGGTGGGCGGGAGGACGCCAAGCTCGCCTGCGAAGAACACCACAAGGCGAAACCAAAGAGGCCGGCGGTTCAGGTCGTCCGTCTAGCGATGCTTTGCTTTCAGAACGAGAATCTTACCTGCAAGTCCACGCGGCGGTTTTCGGTGGCCGAACCGAAGAATCCACCGGTCAGCGCGATCGACTGCCCGAAGCGTGACGCGTTCACGTCGCCAACCGGCGCCGCGAGGTTCTGGGTATTGAACAGATTCCGCGCCGAGACGCTGAAGGTCAGGTTGTAGCGCCGGTTGGTGCCGGTCGAGGCGAACGGGTTGCGCCCTCCTCCGCCGCCACTCAGGCCGCCCGGTCCGAGCCCGCCTCCGGGAGGGCCGCCGCGACCGCCGCCCCCTCCGCCGCCTCCGCCGCCAGGGCCGCCGCCTTGCCCCCGCGCACCTGCGCCGGTTTCCGGGCCAAACCCAAAGGTCTTGCTGAGGCGCAAGATCACGGTGAAATTGCCGGGGCCGGTGCCGTAGTTGATCGGAACCGTCTTCGGACCGGAGGCCACGGTACTGAACGTGCCCCAGGGGCTGCAAACAGTGCTGGCCGCGATCGCCACCTGGGGACAGGTTGCGGTCGAGATCAAAGCTGGACGGTCGTTAAAGATGGAATCGCCATTGAGGTCCTGCCCGAGAGTGATGTTAAAGGGCATGCCGGAATTCACAGCAATGATGGGAAACAGATTGAATGCGTAAGGCAACGTGATCGAACCGCCGATGAAGGCCCGCTGTCGCACGTCGAAGCTGGCGCGGCCGTAGTCCGCGGCCAGATCGTATTGGTTGGTGGGAAAACTCGCCGCGCCGCTGGTGTCGCTGTCGGCATAGTTCAGCTGATAGAAGCCGAACAGCGAGAGCTTTCGTCCCAGGCTGACGCGAGTGTTGGCAATGATCTGGTTCTGGCGGAAGACCCCATCCGACTCGTATTGATAAATGTTTCCCAAGGCGGCATTGGGCCGGACGCAGGAAGCGGGGTTCGAAATGTCGCAACCCGGCAGCGGCGCATTAATGTTTTCCGATACAAATTCATGAACCCCGCGAGAATTCAGATAGGTCACTGAAACCGTGGCCGCTTTCGTGACCTGCCGCTCGATGCTGGCTGCCGACTGAATGGTATAGGAGGCCCTCAGGTTGGGATTGACTTGGTAAATCGTGGGGGCGACGGTTCCGCTCGAACAATTCGTCGGATCGGGATAACAATCGGGAGAGGTAACAATCGACTGCTGCTGGGTGATGCCGTTCAGCCGCTCGGCTTCGAGCAAATACTGCTGCTGGAAGCGGTCATAGAACATGCCGGAACCGGCGCGCACGACCGTCTTGGGCGCTGAAGTCTTGCCCCCGAGTCCCCACGCAAAACCCAGCCGGGGAGCGAAATCGGCGTGATCGTGGATGTCATTCTGGGTTTCGAAACGCAGGCCGTAATTGACGGTCATGTTGGGCCGGATCCGCCATTCGTCTTCCGCAAACAGACCGGTATCTTCGAGGGTGTTTGCGATCTGCGGCTGCCCGTTTGTAATGGACAGTTGGCTGGCGCCGCATTCGGCGGTTGCGGGGTTGGGCGAAGCGGCCAGACAAGCGGTGCGGCTCTCGGCCGGAGTTAGGCCCGCCTGTAGGCCTAGCTCGGTCACGTTATAGGCGGCCAGCGAGGGAAAGGTGAACTCGCCGTTGAAGTTCGCGTTCGAGTAGTTAGAGTCGTGTGCCACCCGGAGCCGCACCCCGAAGCGGATGGTATGTTTGCCGTAGGATGCCAGTGTGTAGTTCTGTAACTCGTAATGGTTGGTGTGGTCGAGCGAGGTTCCTTGGGAGTATCCTCCCCCGGTGAAAAAGCCCAGCACCTGGGTGGTGGGATCGGCATTCTGCGCCCGCACGTTATCGCGGTCCTGCAAGAATTGAAAGCGCGTGTCATTCACCATGTGTGGGCCGAGAATCTGCGAGTCGCTCACCTGCAACGTGTTTTCGGTCTCGGTTTCGTTATATGCCTGGGAAGGCAGGGAGGTCTGCTGAACTCCCTCATTCTTTTGGATCTCCTGCTCGAACTGATAGCGGACGGTCAAAGTGTTATTGGTGCTGAGCTGATAGTCGATGCGGGGGGTGATATTAGTCCGGGTGTCGGGATTCGGCACCGATTCGGTGAAAGGCACGCCGGACGGGAGAGTAAAGGTAGGATCGGCCACCACGGCGTTGACGATATCCAGATCATTGATGTTCCGCCTCTGGGCGTCGAGGAAGAAGGACGATTTTTTGGTGATCGGTCCCCCCAGATTGCCGTCGAAAATCTCCGATTGGTAACTGGGCTCGCTGGCGACAAAAGGGTTGCGCGAGTTCAAGGCGGAATCGGTGTCATTGAAAAAGAACTGGCCGTGATATTTGTCGGTGCCGGGTTTGGTAAGAATTTCGATTCGCCCATAGCCCAACTTGTCATATTCGGCGGAAAAAGGATTCTGATTCACGCGAATCTCGCGGATCGAGGACTTCGGCGGAAGCTGACCGCCGGTAAATCCATCGATATAGATCTGACCTCCGTTGGGGCCCGCGGATGGACCGGCCAGCGCACTCAGCTCGGACTGCAATTCGTCAGGATCATCGGAGAGGGCCTCGAGGTCTTTCCCCTTGATGATAAGGGCGCTGGCATTTTCCGACGGACTCACCGACACGGTATTGGCTTGCGCCTCCACCGAAACCTGCTCTTGCTGCACCTGAATGCCCAGCGCGATGTCAAACTGCTGCACCTGGCCGGCGTTTACCTGCACGTCGGATTCGTGATACTCCGCAAAGCCCTTGCCCAGGGCGCTGACGGTGTAACTGCCGGGTAGCAATCCCTTGATTTCGTAGACTCCCTGGTGATCGGTGGCGGCGGAGGTTTTCTGTCCGTTGGCCGCGATGGCGGTGATGGTGGCGTCGGGAATCACGGCGCCCGAGGGATCGGTGACCTTGCCCCGCAGAGTTCCAGGAGCAGTTTGTGCCCATACGCTGGCCGTGAAAATGACGCCCAGAAATAGGAGCGAACCGCGGCGGCCGAGGCGTGACACAAAGGGACGCAATTTCATCAGGTCTCCCGAACTCGAATTTCATCCCGGCCGTAGGGCCGTCCCTTCGACTGTCCGGCGGACGTTTCGCTCAACCCGCCACGGGAGCGACACCGTCGGGACCGGCCGGCTACCCCGACCGGAGCGCGGTCAAAGGGAAGCTGGGCCGAACTAGGGTCCGGCGTCTCCCGATGGCGCTCCGAAACTCCAAGGGGACAGGGCCATGGCCGCCCGGTTGTCGTTCGGGGAGGCCGAAAGAATGGGTTCGACGCCGGTCAGCAGCGTGATCGCGGTAGGGTCGGATGTGGCGCCTCCTTCCGTGGTCACGATGACGACGGCATCGCCCTTCTGTAAGTCGGAAAGGGCAAGCTCCGGCATTCGGCTTAGCATCTGCTGAAAATCACCCTGGCCAGCGGAGCGAGACCCTCCGCCGGGGCGGCCGGAGCCTTGCCCGCTTGCCGATCCGGCGGAACCAGATCCACCCGAACCCGGTCCGTTCCAGCCGGGTCGAGCACCATTCGATTCCGCTGCGCCGGCATTGGTTGGCGACGCTCCTCCGGGGCCTGGCGCTGCCGAGGCTCCCCCCGGGGCTGCGCCCTTCAAACGCGCCGCAATCATCTGCGCCATCACGGGAGGCAGTTTCCTGAGCTGGGAATCGGGCGTTACCCGGACCGTGACCGGTTTCTTGCTCAGCAGATCGGTGACTGTCACGCTGTGGTTCGACGCGTCGGTCGAGGCAACCGTACCGGCGATGTTGCGGAAGGCTCCGGAAACAATCTCTTCAGCCGTGAAGTCCGAGCCGTCGGCGCTGCGGTTGCCGCGCGCGCGCAGCTGGTCGCCGGGCTGAATTTGATCGAGACTTCCCGGCTTGGCGTCATCGAACTTCACCGAATCGGGCGAGTAGCGGCGGAGCATGGTGTCCTTCGAGACGTGGACGGCAATGGCTTTGGCGGCCAGGGAACCGGTGCTGACGGTAATGATCCCGGAAGCGGGATCGACTGCCTTCACCACCCCATTCATGCCGCGCTGGCGCCATTCTTCCTGCTCTCGCTCCTGCTTTTCGGCGATATCTTCCTTCTTCATGACGATGACGGATGCAGCCACAATCGAGTGGCCATCGTCGGCCAGTTTTCCTCGGACGAGCATCCGGTCACCGGCCTTCACCTCCTGCAGCTGGACCGCTGTCGCACCCTGCAAATCCTTGTGTCCCGGGGCGGTGCGAACCATAGTGACGGCCTGCGGAAAGAGCACATTGACATCGGAACCGCTGTCGGTGGTGAGCGTGACGGAATCGACGGTCACGGTCTTGACGGTCCCGAGCGACTTGGCCGCCGCTCCGGGTGCGCCCGACGGCGCCGCGGGTGGCGTCTGGGCGTGCGCGCGCGGAGCCGACGCACACATGGCGAACGACACGCCCAAGCTAGCGACGACCGCGATGAATCTTCGTATGCAAACCATGGTGTGTGCCAGCCGTTTTTCCCCACGTTCCGGCA
>PKYX01000020.1 GCA_003132825.1 Acidobacteriaceae bacterium | reverse complement strand
TATCGTCTGGCCGTCGACGATGCGCCTTATATCAAGTACATCCGCTCGCACATGATCGTGCTTATCACTCCCGTGGTCGAAGTGGACGGCCGCGACCGCATGGTCGACATTTACAAATGGCACAAAGCCCATCCCGCCGAGGTCTGGCCGCATCTCCTTTATTGGGGGCACTACGTCGCGCACGATAACAACCGCGACGCTATGGCCATGACCCTCGAACTGACGCGCAACGTTCTCGACACTTATGTTGGCTGGCATGCGCAAGTGTTGCACGACTTGCACGAGTCGGTTCCTTTTCTTTACGACAACACGGTGGGCGATGGACCCTATAACGCATGGGTGGATCCCACCCTCGCCGACGAGTGGGCGGAACTGGGCGCGAACAACGTCGCCCAGATGCAGAGCTTCGGCATGCCCGGAGTCTTCACTCACGGCGACTTCGATACCTGGAGTCCCGGCTACCTAATGTTCCTGGCCGGCATGCACAACGGCATCAGCCGCCTCTATGAAACCTTCGGCAACGGGGGCGCCGATACCGAAAAGCGCATCCTCCGGCCGGAAGACTACTCGCGCACCTGGTACCGTCAGAATCCGCCGCTCCCCGTGGTGAGCTGGTCCCAGCGCGATAACAACAACTACGAAGAAAGCGCTCTGCTCTCCACCCTCTCTTACTTCTCGCATAATACCCACCATTTCCTCGAAAACTACTACGGCAAGAGCAAGCGCGCAGTCGAAAAACCATCGCTCGAAGGACCGGCGGCCTATGTGATCCCTGTGGAACCAGCCGACACCAATCGTCAGATCGAGTTACTCAAGGTATTGAAGCGTCAGCACGTCGAGATCGAACAGCTATCCGACGCGATCACTTCCGCCATCCCCGCGGAAAAGCGCGGAGACAAGCCGAAGCAGGCAACCTTCCCCGCCGGCAGCATCGTCGTCCGGATGGATCAGCCCTACTCCCGCGTCGCCGATGCGTTGCTCGATCGGCAGTTCTGGGCCGCAGGCGATCCGCAGAAGCATCCCTACGATGACACCGGATGGTCCTTCACTCAGCTCTTCAATCTGAAGGTTGTCCGCGTCCTTGACCCCGCCATCCTCAAGTCCAAGATGACTCCCCTTGATGATCCGGCGACACTAGCTGGTAAGATCTCCGGCTCCGGACCGGTGCTTGCCGTGGCCAACACCAGCCAGGTTTCGCTCTTGCCCCTAGTCTATCGACTCAAGAGCGCGACCATCCAGGTTGCTGAAAAGTCTTTTGATGCCGACGGCAAACATTTTGCGGCCGGTTCGCTGCTCATCGCCGCCTCTCCCGATGACGGCATCGCCAAAGTTCTGCACGATTTATCTCTCGATGCATCGCGGCTCGGCGCCGCGCCTTCAGTGCCGCTCCACGCGGTCACCGCTCCCCGCATTGCTTTCATGCACACCTGGCTTAGCACACAGACCGAAGGCTGGTGGCGTTATGCGTTCGACACCGCCGGCGTACCCTTCGATTACATCAGCACGCAGACCGTAGCCAACCAGCCGGACCTGCGGGCAAAGTACGACGTCATCGTCTTCGCTCCCGTCGGCCGTTCTTCCGCGCTCGAAATTCTCAACGGTATTCCCCTGTGGAATAATCCGATGCCGTGGGAGAAATCCGAGCTGACCCCAAACCTCGGCGCCGTTGATAGCACCTCCGACATTCGCCCGGGCCTGGGTTACGAAGGCCTCGCTCATCTGGAGCAGTTTGTTGAGCAAGGCGGGCTCCTCATTACCTGCGAAGATACCGCTCAGTTCGCCATCGATACGGGTCTTGCCCCCGGCGTCAGCGTCGCTCCCCAAGGCGAGGCGCGTGTGGTCGGCACGGTGCTTAACACGGTTTTCGTCGCCCCCGACAATCCGGTTGCATTCGGCTACGGGCCCGGTGTCCCCGTCATCAGTGCCAACGGCATGGCCTTTAATGTCAGCAATACACTGGGCCGCACCGGAGGCCGCGCTTTGATGGACCCTTTGANNCAGCGACGAGCCACAGGGGAGAAAGATCACCGAACCCGAGCCGCTCGTGAAGCAGCAGCCATGGGAGCCAAAGCCGTTAGATGAGGAACAAACGCGCAACAACCCGCAGGTAATTCCGGTTCAGGAACGGCCCGATGTCATCTTGCGCTTCTCCGATGCCAAGACCCTTTTGCTCGATGGCTTGCTCGACAAAGCTTCGTCGATTGCCGAACATGCCGTGGTGGTGAACGCGCACCTGGGTCAGGGAAACGTGCTGCTGTTCGGCAACAACCCCGTCTATCGCGGCGAGACCGTCGGAACCTACGCGCTGGTGTTCAACGCCATCCTCAACTATCAGCACTTCGCGCACGAATCTGTACCGGCAGACAAACAGCCACCCGTTAGTCAGGCACTGCCGCGAGGGGAAACGCTCTTCCGCGGCAGCCCAATCTCGGAGCAAGAAGCGGGACGATAGAGCGCGAATTTGGATTGCTCCCCCGTGACGGTCAAACCGAAACAACGCACCCGTCAGGCGTGGCGGGCTCTCAAAACTGAGAAAGTGACTTATGCGGTATTCAAGATAGTGTTCATTTTCTTGGTTTTGCGTTTTTCGTCGCCAATGGACGACCAACCGGTGGCGGGCGCTTCGTTGGATCGTGCGCTCGAGGATCAGCTTCCAAAACCGCCAGACTCAATGTCTCTACGCGAGAGCGGCTTCGCTCTTGCGCCTCATGCGGCGGCAGAAGTCTGCTGGTGGGCCGCTTTTTGCTCACCGTGGCTCGCAATGCTTCAGGGTGTGATGGCAATTACTCGCAGAGGACTGCCGGAGCCGCCGACGATTTTCAGTGGCGCGGCGATGACGATGGCGCCGGTTGGCGGAAGCTGATCAAGGTTGGACAGACTGGCCAACCCAAACTTGCCGCTGCCGTGCATGAGGTAGTGGTTCGGGAAGGGTGGGTCAAAGGTGGCGGCCTGACCGGCATCGGTCCCGACCGTCTCCACGCCGACGCCCAGCACATCCCGCTGCTGGGCAAGAAAGGCGGAGCTTTCCTTGGCCAATCCCGGAGTGTGGGGTCCATTCTCCTTGAGGTTGATGTAGTCCTTGGGGTCCGCCCGCTTCGACCAGTCTGTTCGCAAGAGAAACCATGCGCCCGCCGGGATAGGGCCGTACTGTTCTTCCCACTGGCGGACGCGCTCTAGCTTCAGCAGATAGTTTG
>PKYX01000447.1 GCA_003132825.1 Acidobacteriaceae bacterium | reverse complement strand
ACCGTGCGCCAGGAAGGCGAAGGGCAGCATGAAAATCTGTCATGGAACGACGTGAGCAAGCGCGTGATTGAAGGGATGAGCATCGATGTCGAGCGCGTGAACTGGTTCTCGACCTACCGCGTGCACCATCGGGTCGCCGACCATTTCCGCAAGGGTTGTGCGTTCCTCGCCGGCGACGCGGCTCACATCCACAGTCCCGTGGGCGGACAGGGTATGAACACCGGCATCGGCGACGCGGTCAATCTCGCCTGGAAGCTCGCCGCCGTCCTCGATGGGCGCGCTGCGGCCGACATCCTTGACAGCTATGAGCCCGAACGAATCGCCTTTGCCCGGCGTTTGGTGGCGACGACCGATCAGGCCTTCACGGCCGTGACGAGCGACGGGGCGATGGCCCGGCGACTGCGACTGAACCTCGTGCCGCGGTTGATGCCGCTTCTGTTCCGCCTCGCGATGGTGCGGCGCTTCATGTTTCGCACGGTGTCACAGACGTCGGTCAACTATCGTGGAAGCAGCTTGAGCGAGGGACACGCGGGTACGGTGCACGGTGGCGACCGTTTGCCATGGGTGAAGGCCGAGTCGAGCGGGCTCGCGCAGGACAACTTCGCGCCGCTCGCTGCCCTCGACTGGCAAGTCCACGTGTACGGCGACCCCCGACCCGGGCTCCAGGCCGTATGTGAGGGGAGAAAATTGCCGCTGCACGTCTTTCCCTGGCGTCCGGAAATGCGTCCGAGCGGCTTGCGGCGCAACGCCCTCTATCTGGTGCGCCCGGACGGTTACGTGGCCCTGGCGGATCCCGAGGGCAAGGCCGCGGCGGTCACGTCCTATCTCAATGCGCGCCAGCTCACCCCGCCCAGCCGTTGAGCACTTCCCTGGCCCGAAACAAGCTAGGCAAAAGGATTTTCATCCGCACTACGGCCATAAATCACCGGAACCGGAACGTCCAGTAGGCGGAGGTAGACCGAAAGCTGGCCGCGGTGATGGTACCAGTGGTTCAACATGAGCGACCGCAAGACGGCAACCCGGGGTTGGCGGGAAATCTCTTTTCCTGCCAGCGTGAGGCGCCAGGTTCCGGCTGCCGCCTGCTCCGTCATTCCGCTCAGGCATTCCTCGGCCTCGCGAACGCTTTTCTCGAAAGTGACTTGAATTTCTTCCTTACTGTTCGGGGCCGGCGTCTCGAAATTGGCCTGCGAGGCGTCGAACTCGTCTAGTTGTGCGATCCTGGACAGCGCGCCTGGAACGCTAGCAATGTGAGCGGCCAGTTGGCCAATTGACATCGACTTGCGATGCGGCCTCCACGACAGTTTGTCCGCCGGCACCCTTTCGAGGACGCGCCGGGTGATGGCTGCCTCCTCGCGAAATTCACTCAGCATAGGCTCGAGAACTTTTGTCATTTTGATGTGCCTCCTCAGCGATTCGAGAATCGGAACTCCCCAAGCGGGTCGGCCCCGCCTGCGGTTGGTTAATCCATAGAGGTGCGGTGACCCGACAGACTCACGCCTGCTCTGCCTCCGAGCGGCCGGAGGCCTCGGGACTCGCGGGCCGGGCTGAAAGCGGCTTAACCTCGACCACCGGGCCGTCATGGTAGCGATCGTGATGGCGAACCCAGGCCATGGTATAGGGCAACGCGTCTTCATCACGGCCCTTCGGCACCAGATCGAGGTGATTGTAGGTGCCCACCAGCAGATCAAGTCCGCGCGCATAGGCGGAATAGGTATGGAAGATTTCGCCGGCTCGGTTCTTGTAGAACACGCTCGCGCCGGGGGCTTCCTCGGAGGGAAACTCCGTGAGGCCGTAGTTGTAATCCACCTGACCTTCGGCGAGCTGGTCCTTTGAAAACGAAACCCGATAGTCAAAATTGAAATCGTTCGCCAAAGAAGATACCCATTTGAACCGCCAGCCCATGCGCTTCCGGAATTGCTCAATCTCAGGAAGGCTGGCGCGCGAGATCGCGAGCAGCGTGGTGTCGCGTTGCGCGAGGTGCACCACGGCGCCGTCCATGGTATCGGCATACAAGGAGCAGCTGGGGCAGCCCTGTTTCCACCCGGGACCGAACATGAAGTGGTAGACAATCAGTTGGCTACGGCCGCCGAACAGATCGGCCAGTGTCTCCTTGCCCTTCGGCCCGTCGAACAGGTAGCTCTTCTCCACTTTCTCCCAAGGTAGCTCGCGCCGCTGCCGGCTCAGTTCATCGCGCCACCGCGTGAACTCCTTCTCCTTGCGCAGCAGCTCCTTCCGCGCGGCCAGCCACTCAGCCTGCGGTACCACGTCCGGAACTTCGAGGGCACTCGTTTTCATGATCCGCTCTCCTTCGGTTGCAGGTTGTTGCAGTTTTCCCGCCCTTTTTCGGACCAACAATGTTCGCCACCAGCGCGGTAAGCCCGCCGCTCGTCGTGATGCTGCCGACCATCCAGGCCGCGCTTGCCATGCACACCGGGCACATGCGGTCCTGTTCGGTCCGCCGACGCTCAGCGCGAACGTTTGGCTTCGGCCTGGGTGCGGACCCGAGCGTTGATGTGGGTCCAGCCCTTCCCCAGGCCCTGGCGGTGTTCCTCGGGAATGAATCCGAGCGCCGCGTGGTGGAACTTGATGAGGGTTTCACCATCCGCCTCGCTCAGCCGGTATTGCACATTCGAGACCACGGGATAGGACATGAACAACGGGCCGGCGATCTCGAGCAAGGTGGGCCGTTTGATGGCTTGCACGTGACCCCAGAAATGGCCGTTGCCATCGCCCAGGTCGCGGTACCACCTCCCGCCTGGCCAAGGCTCGATTTTCATCGGCATGGGGCCCTCTGCGGTCTCACTTCCCGGCCCCAGCTGTTCGAGGAGCGCCGCGAAAGTGACGTCGAGCGGCGCCTGGACACGTATCTCGTCGGTGATGTTCAGAGTCAGATTCTCGATTCCGGTTGCGGTCGAAAGCATGGTTCCTCCTTGCACGTATTCTGATCAGACTTTGTTCAACGGTTGATGCTTGGCCTCGGCCCGTTCCTTGACGCGATTCAACTGGTGCTGCCAGAAGCGTTCGAATGTTTTTGTCCACTCGTAGAGCGGCCGGATGGCGTCAGCGTTGGTTCGATAAAGCATGTGCCGCCCGTTGCGCCTGGCGTGGACCAGTCCCACATCCCGCAGCACCCGGAGATGCTTCGACACCGACGGCTGCTCGAGGTTCAGGCGGGCCACAATGGCTCCGACCGGCCGTTCTTCGAGGGCCAGATAGTTCAAGATGGCGCGCCGCCGGGGCTCGGCAACCGCATTGAAAGCATCCGATGTGGTCGCCGCCCGGGCCATAACGAATCACGTTACATGTCTATATGGGAATGTGTCAAGTCGATTTCTCCGCCGGGGTCGCCAACACTTCGCGGAGTTCTTCACTTCAAGACATCTAGGCCGAGCAGCGTGATTCGGGATTGATCTGGCAGGATTGCCTAGAGAAAAATGACCAACCGAGCTGTAGTCGCGGCCATGCGGCGAGGA
>PKYX01000239.1 GCA_003132825.1 Acidobacteriaceae bacterium | reverse complement strand
ATCGATCCCCTCGAAGTGCACGGGCTCAAAGTGGTCTCGGTCGGCTTCCTGAATCCGGGCGACAAGCCCCTCATCTGGCGCGGTCCCATGTTGCACTCCATCATCCGGCAGTTCCTGGGTTCGGTGCATTGGGGGCAGCTCGACTATCTGGTGGTGGATTTGCCCCCCGGTACCGGCGATGTGGTGCTGTCGCTGATTCAGACGGTGCCGCTCACCGGCGCGATTGTGGTTTCAACCCCGTCCGATGTCTCCTTGCAGGACGCGCGTAAGGCCATTGAAATGTTCCGCCAGATGAAAGTGGACCTGGTGGGCATGGTCGAGAACATGAGCTATTTCGTCTGCCCGCACTGCCAGCATGAGATCGACATTTTTTCCCGCGGCGGCGCGGAGAAGACGGCCAAGCGGTTTGGCGTGGCGTTTCTCGGAAATATCCAGCTCGATCCCGAGCTTCGTAAGGCCGGTGATTCCGGCCAGCCCGCAGTCTTAGAAGGAGAGAATTCCCCGCACGCCAAGTCACTGTTTGAGTTTGCCCGCAAGGTCATCGTGAGGGTCGATGAGATCAAGTCGGCGGCACCGGATAGCGTGATCCAGATCCAATAGGTGCACTTTTCCCCATAGCGGCTCTAGTTTCCCCCAGAAATTGGCATTCTGCCGCCCGGAGTGCTAACCCTTGACAGGGGCTTCCGCCGTTCCTAAAATCGCAATTGGAGCCTTCCTACCACGCTTAAGCCTAAACTTATGGATTTAAAGGTACTTAACCGAAAGATCCCAAAGAGGCAGCTGTCCGGGCTGGGCTAAAGTGATACAAGGAAACAATATGCCGCCGGGACCGCTGATTGGCGATCGCGAACGCGAGATCCTAACCGCTATTGTGGAGACCTTTATTGCCACCGGCGAGCCGGTAGGATCGCGCACGTTGGCGCGTTCGAATCGCGAAGGCCTGAGCCCGGCCACCATCCGCAATGTGATGGCCGACTTGGCGGACGCCGGCTTTCTCGAGCAGCCCCATACCTCGGCCGGCCGGGTCCCGAGTTCCGAGGCCTATCGTTATTACGTCGAACAGCTTACGGGCAAGGCGCGGTTATCGAACGCGGACGAAGACATCATCCACGATTCGCTGCATGGCATTTCCGATGTGCAGGAATTTATGGAGCGCACCTCGCATGTGCTTTCGCTCATCTCAAAGAATGTGGGGGTAGCGGTCGCGATCGGCGGGCCGAAAAATGCCCTGGAACACGTGTACTTTTCGCGGCTGAGTGATCAGAAGGTCCTGGCGGTGGTGGTCACGAAATCGGGTCTGGTTCGGGACCGGGTGTTGCGCCTCGATCTGCCGCAGGACGATCTGGATCACGCGGCGCGCTTCATCAATGAGAATTTTCGCGGCTGGACGATGGACGCGATGCGGATTGAGCTGGCCCGGCGCCTGGAGCAGGAACGCAGTGAATATGACCGGCTGATGGGTTCGCTCGAGCAGCTCTACCGGCAAGGCGCTCTGGCGACAGACGAAACGGCGCAGGCCATTTTCGTCGAAGGAGCCGCCAATCTGGTGAGCGGAGAGCAGGATCGCCAGCACCTGCAGGAACTGCTGAAGACGCTCGAGGAAAAAGAAAAGCTGGTCGAACTTCTGAGTGCTTATCTGGACGCCAAGCAGGAAGCGGTGCGGGTAGTGATCGGGTTGGATGAGGCTCTGCCCTCGATGCGCAATCTGGTGCTGATCGGCGCTCCTGCCCGCGTGAATGGCGAAGTCAGGGGTTCTCTGGCGGTCATCGGCCCCACCCGCATCGACTACGAGCACACCATGACGGCGGTTTCTTACATCGCGCGCCTGTTTGACAAGATCCTGAACGAATCGGAATGACTGGGAAGTGAAGTCTTATGGCCAGAGGCAACAGTAAATCGGAACTTGCAGCCCGGGAACTCGATGCGGCGCACGAACTGCCCGCGTCCGAGGGGACGGGCGACGACGCGAATGCTTCGGCGGGAGCAGGGGTTTCCGCGGCGGCTGATGACGGCCTTCGAGATGCCGAATTACAAAAGCTCAGAGCCGAACGGGATACTCTTCTCGACCGCTTGGCCCGCCTGCAGGCGGAGTTCGAAAACGCGCGCAAGCGCGGCATGCGCGAACAGCAGGAATTCCGCGAATTCGCGCTAGCCGATGCCCTCAAAACTCTGCTGCCCATCCTGGACAGTCTGGAGCGGGCTCTCGATGCCCGCCACCCCGCGAAGGAAGAATTCCGCAACGGCGTGGAGTTGATCTACAAGCAGCTGGACGATGCCCTGGGGAAGCTCGGCCTACGTCCGATTCTGGCCAAGGGAGAACTGTTTGACCCACATCTTCATGAAGCCATCGAGATGGTCGACACCGCCGATGCCAAGGATCATGAAGTGCTAGAGGAGTTACAGCGCGGTTATAAGTTGAAGGAGCGCCTGCTGCGTCCTGCCATGGTGAAAGTGGCAAGGAACTCAACCCATTAGCCTTGCCTTCGGCGAGGAACGGATCGAGCGGGGTGTTTCGAGTGGGGCTCTAGGAGTGCCGGGTTGTGCCGCGAATCGCGGCGCGACCGANNCGACCAGGAGGTCAAAAGCGCCTACCGGAAACTGGCCCTGCAGTTCCATCCCGATCGCAATCCTAATAATCCCGACGCAGAAGAAAAGTTCAAGGAAGCGAGCGAAGCCTACGCCGTGCTTGCGGACGGCGAAAAGCGTGCCCTCTACGATCGCTTTGGTCACGCCGGAGTCAATGGCGGGGGCGGGGGTGTAGATCCGACAGTTTTCCAGGATTTCAGCGACATCTTCGGCGACTTTTTCGGCTTTGGCGATATTTTCGGGCAAGGGTCGCGCCGGCAGAGCCGCAGCCAACGGGGTGCCGACCTGCGAGAAGACGTCACCCTGGAGTTCGAGGAAGCGGTTTTCGGTACCGAAACCAAGGTTACGGTACGCCGCCACGAGACCTGCGATGCCTGCAGCGGTTCCGGCGCCGCGCCCGGCAAAGCGCCCGTGCCCTGCCGATCCTGTGCCGGACGGGGCCAGGTGCGCTACCAGCAGGGCTTCTTCAGCATTGCTCGCACCTGCCCGACCTGTCAGGGAATGGGCAGCGTAATCACCGATCCCTGCCCTAAGTGCAAGGGGCAAGGCCGCATTCTTCGGCAACGAACCGTGGATGCCAAGGTTCCCGCCGGCGTCGAGGACGGAACCCGCATTCGTTTCACGGGGCAGGGGGAGAGCGGCCTCTCGGGGGGGCCGGCGGGCGACCTCTACGTGGTGTTGCACGTCAAGGAGCATCCTTTTTTCGAGCGGGAAGGGAACGATCTGCACTGCGTGATTCCGGTGTCGTTCACCCAGTCGGCGCTGGGCGCTGAACTGCTGGTGCCGACCTTGGAGGGCGAACACACTTTGAAGGTGCCGGAGGGAACCCAGTCCGGCAGCGCGTTTCGCATCCGCGGCAAAGGCGTGCCGGTATTGAACGGACGCGGCAAAGGCGATTTGTTTGTGGAGATTCGCGTGCAAACTCCGACCAAGGTCAGCAAACGCCAGCGCGAGCTGCTGCAGGAACTCGAAGGCATCGTCCAAGTAGAAAACAAGCCGCAGCGGCGCACCTTGCTGGGCAAAGTGAAGGACATGTTCGGGTAGGTGGAAAGTCGAACCCCGCACTAGGCCATGACCCGCCGCCGCTGGATCGCCGACGAAATTTCTGGAAATCACGCTGCCCTGACCGGTCGACACGCCGACCACCTCAGGACGGTGTTGCGCGCCCGCCTCGGCCAGGAATTCGACATTGTCACCCCGGATGGCGTCCGTCGCGGACGCGTCACCCGCCTCGATCAAGACCGCGTGGAGTTCGAACTGGGCGAGCCGGTGCCCGCCGTCGCTTTTCCCAACCTGACGCTTGCTCTTTCCATTTTCAAGTTCGACCGCATGGAATGGGCTATCGAAAAGTGCACGGAATTGGGGGTTATGCGCATGGTCCCGGTCATTGCGCAGCGCACCGAGCCTCGCTTGGCCGCGGCTGCCGCGAAACGGGTGGAACGCTGGCAGCGAATCGCCCGACAAGCTTCCGAGCAATCCCGCCGCCCTGCGCCGCCGGAAATTTTGCCACCCGTGAAACTGAAAGAAGCCGTGGCGTTGCCGGGTAGCACGCGGGTCCTGCTGGCGGAGTCGGAACCGGACGCCCGCCTGGCGGATGTCCTCGATTCCGACCGGAGCGGCGAAATCGTGCTCGCCCTTGGCCCCGAGGGCGGGTGGACGGATTCTGAATTGGCCGCCTTCCGCGATGCCGGCTGGAAGTTCGCCTCCCTGGGAACTACGATCCTGCGCGCAGAAACCGCGGCCATTGCTGCCGCCGCGATCAGCGTTTCGAAGTTGGGCGGGGGCTGATTCCGGTGCCAGAATCTCCCGATCCGAGCGCAGCCGCCGGCGGGCGTTGCCGGGCCCAGCGCCGAGATGTCGGTGCAAGAAAACCGCAAGACGATCTGCTATGCTCCTGCCCAATGGCAGTTTCTAAATCGCTCCTGCCGCCGCGGACGTTTGAAGCGGACGAACGCCAGCGCGTCGCCATCGAACATGTTTATGGTCCCGTGCTGGTCGTGGCCGGGGCGGGGACTGGGAAGACGACGGTCCTGACCAAGCGCATTGCGCGTCTGGTTCGGGAAGGGCACGCCCCCCCCGAGCAAATCCTCGCGCTGACTTACACCAGAAACGCAGCCCAGGAAATGAGCCAGCGCGTGCGCTCCGAACTGCGCGGCATGGATCTCGCCGGCTTGCGGGCGCGCACCTTCCACGACTATTGCAACGACCTGCTGGCTCGCCACGGAACCCAGTTTGGCGTGCTCGACGACAAGGACCTTTGGATCTATCTGCGCAAACGCATTCGCGAGCTGCGCTTGAACTATTTTGTGCGCGCCGCCGACGTCTCCAAGTTTCTCACCGACCTGCTCGACTTCACGCGCCGCTGCCAGGACGAACTGGTGAGCCCGGCGAAGTACGCGGATTATGTCGAGCGCCTGGAGCGTGGCGAGTTGCGCATCCCCCGCGTGGGCAAGAAGCACGATGCCCTGGCGGAAGAGGAAGTGCTTGGGCGATGCCGGGAGATCGCGCAGGTTTTCTCTACCGTCGAGCGCATGCTGCGGGAAGAAAACCTGGGGAGCTTCGGCCACATGATCACCGGCGCCTTCGAGCTGCTGCAGGACCCGGCGATACTCGGCGAGGAACGCCAGCATGCCCGCTTCATCCTGGTGGATGAATTTCAGGANNGGCGATCCAGACCAGGCCATTTACCGTTTTCGTGGAGCATCGAGTGCGGCGTTTGGCCTGTTCCAGCGTAATTTTCCCGAGGCTGAGGTTGTGACCCTGGAAAAGAATCGGCGCTCGACGACGTCCATCCTGCAATCCGCGTTCGCGCTCATCGCGGAAAATCCCGCAATCGTTGGCCGAGTCGGCATGGTCCCGGCAGGCCGTTCCCCGCTGATTTCCGCGCGTGACGAGGACGAAGCCCGGGCGGGAAGACAACCCCCGAATGTTCCCGCCGAAGCCGTGCTCGTGGCCAGCTACGAAGCCGAGAGCTCGGACCTGGTGTCCACCATCCTCCTTAAGAGGCGCGCCGCGCGATGCCGGTGGGCGGATTTTGCCGTTCTCTACCGGTTGCATTCCCATCGCGACCTGGTGGCCTCGGAACTGGCCGAGCGTGGCATTCCGTTTTCCATCGAGAGCATGGACGTGACCGACATGCCCCAGGTGCGGGACTTGCTGGCCTGCCTGGGGGCAGTGGTGTCCGCCAACGACGATGCCAGTCTGTTCCGGGTGGCGGCCTTAAGCCAGTTTTCGATTGATCCAAAGAAACTGCGCGCCGGCATGCAAGCCCTTCCCAAAGATTCGACGAGCGGTGCAATTGCTTTGGTTCTGGCCCAGATGGAAGGCGGCGCGGCTGTGCTCGCAGCTCTCGAGCAGGCGCGCGATGAAATCCGCAGCGCCGGAGCCCAGGCGCGGGATGCCTTGGAGATCGTGCTCCGTCGCTTTGGGTTCGCCCGCCACGAGCGGCCGGTGATGGCGGTGATGGACTTCGTTGCCGCCTGGGAACGGAAAGCCATCACCAAGACCGGGGAATTGAGCGAACTGCTCGAATATCTCAGCTATTTCCGCGAAGCCGGGGGCGCCATTCCTCTTTCTTCGAGTGAAAACGATGCGGTCCAGCTGATGACGGTGCACGCGGCCAAGGGCCTGGAATGGAACCACGTTTCCATCCTGCGCGCGAATTCATCGTCCTTTCCGGCGTCTTACAAGGAGACGCTGGTGGAATTCCCGAGCGAACTCATCGATCCGGATTCTGTGACCCGGGCGGAAGGCAAACCACTGCACCACGAGGAGGAGCGGCGACTGTTCTACGTCGCCATGACGCGGGCGCGCGACACTCTGGCGATCTATGCCCGGCCGGGCAAGGGGAAAGAGACTGCTCCCGCCGGATTTCTGCGCGAGATGGTCAAAGATCAGAACCTGGCCCGCTGGTTTCGCACCCGTCACGCCCGCCCCTCCCAGACCGATCTGTTCCCGGAGGCCCGTCGCGCCGAGGCGCTCGGTTCGCGCACCAGCGAATGGCTCGCCCTGCCGCCGAGCTCTGACCTGAGCGCAAGGTTGAGCGCGAGCGGGGTCGAAACCTACCAACGCTGCCCGCTGCAATTCAAGTTTGCGCGCGAATGGAAAATCCCGCGCGATGTCCCGGCGGCCATGCAGTATGGCGCAGTCATGCATCGCGTTTTGTGCAAGTACTTCGATGAGTTGCGCTCCCGGCGAACCATGTCCGAGGACGAGTTGAGCGAACTGTTTCGCGCGAGTCTGGCCACGGCCGGCATATCGGATCGTTATCAGCACGATCTCTACGAACGGCAGGGGGACGCCCAGTTGCGCGATTTCGCGGCCGCCCGCCGGACCGCTCCCGAGACCGAAGTCCTGCACACCGAACAGTGGTTTGAAATTCGAATCGGCGGCGTGGCCGTGGTGGGACGCATTGACCGGATGGATCGCGGTTCCGATGGCCGGATCATTGTCACCGATTACAAGACCGGCAAGCCGCGCTCGCAGGAAGACGCCGATGAGAGCCTGCAGCTTTCGGTTTATGCTCTGGCCGCACAGCAGAACTGGGGTTACGACGCCGGTTCGCTCGTCTTCTACAACCTGGAGGAAAACACTCCCGTCCTGACCCGGCGCAGCGCCGCCCAGTTGGAAGAGGTGCGATTGAAAGTGGCTGAGGTTGCGGAAAACATAGCTCTCGGGAACTTCAAGGCCAAGGTGGGATTTCACTGCAGGTTTTGCCCGTACAACAATCTTTGTCCGGAAACCGAGAAGCATCTCTACCCGGCGGCCCGAGCGACCGAGTGTAGCGCCGCCAAATCCGCGCGCTAATCCTGAGAGAACCTGGCAGCTCGAAACGCTCCTCGTGCTCGATACCCTCGCTGCAAAAACTTAGGGGACGCTTTTGGCGTCCCCTCGTTTTCGTTCTTGCGAAGAGTTAGTGCTTCTTTTTCTTCTTCGCTGCCTTTTTCTTAGCTGCCATAGATCTATTCTCCCTTTCCATTTTTCATGGACTTGCTATGCAACGATCGATTGTTGCGACTGATTGAATGTATAGAGTCAATAAAAAGTGATGTCAAGAAAAAAATGACGTCTGCGCGCGCATGCGACTCATGCACCAAAGTCACCAGAGAGAGTTGCGGAAGAAATTTGTGGCGCAGAATCGTGCCGCGCATCACTCGCCGACGAAAGAGCAAACATTTCTTTGACGCGATGCTCGCGCCCGACGCCGAAACTTCGCGCATGGATCGGAGACGTCGGGTCTCGCCCCAGGCGAGAGATTTTCAACGCGCGCCGCGAGCGCGCAACTATAATTTGAAAAGTACAATAGTCTGCACAGGAGCACATGAATGGCTGCTTTGGACGAGGTTGTCATCATTTCCGGTTGTCGCACTGCGGTGGGAAAATTCCAGGGAAGCCTTTCCGATTTGAGCGCCACTCGACTGGGCGCCGTCGTGGTGCGCGAGGCGGTCGCACGCGCCCGGATCGATCCAGAGCAAGTGGACGAATGCATCATGGGCAATGTGGTGTCCGCGGGACTCGGCCAAAATCCGGCGCGGCAAGCGGCGATCTTCGGCGGCCTGCCGCCCAAGGTAGGTGCCATGACTGTCAACAAAGTTTGCGGCTCCGGACTGAAGGCGGTGGCGCTCGCCGCCCAGGCGATCGAGACCGGAAACAGTTCCATCGTGGTTGCCGGCGGCATGGAATCGATGACCAACGCGCCTTATCTTTTGCCGCAGGCGCGCAAGGGATACCGCCTGGGAAATGCGCAGATCGTTGACTCCATGGTGCACGACGGCTTGTGGGATATCTACAACGACTACCACATGGGCTTCACCGGCGAGAACGTGGCGGTAAAATACGGCATCTCGCGCGAGGATCAGGATCAGTTTGCCCTCGATTCCCACCGCAAGGCNNAAAGATGAATCGCCGCGCGCCGACACCACCATCGAAGTCCTGCGCGGGCTGAAGCCGGCATTCAAAAAGGACGGCACTGTGACCGCGGGCAATGCGCCCGGAGTCAACGACGGAGCTGCCGCGGTGGTCGTCACCAGCGCGCAGCGTGCCCAGGTTCTGGGCGCGACGCCCATGGTGCGAATCGTCGCCCAAGCCACCAGCGGGATCGACCCCGCATGGGTGATGATGGCGCCGGTCGATGCAGTCCGCCAAATCTGGAAAAAGACTGGCTGGAGAAATGAAGAGGTCGATCTCTACGAGCTCAACGAGGCATTTTCGGTGCAGGCGCTCGGCGTGATGCGCGAACTGGGTCTTGATCCCGCCAAGGTCAATGTGAATGGCGGCGCGGTTGCCATCGGTCATCCCATCGGAGCCAGCGGAGCGCGCATTCTGGTGACCCTGATCTATGAGATGGTCCGCCGCGACCTGCACCGCGGCATCGCTGCTCTGTGTCTGGGGGGCGGAAATGCGGTGGCGATGGCGGTGGAACGGTGAGCGTCGCTCTCGGAGCTTAGGCTCCGGTCGACATCGAAGCTTCGCTCGCCCCGCCTTCAGCCGCGGGACTGGCGATCGGCAGCGTGACCGTGAATACGGCGCCTCCACCCGGAGCGGCTGCGGCTTCCACATTGCCACCGTGCTCCCGCAGAATTGCCCGGCTGACGCTCAAACCTAACCCGGTGCCGCGCCCCGGCCGTCGTGTGGTGTAGAAAGGATCGAAGATGCTGGGAAGAATCTGAGCCGGGATACCCCCTCCATCATCCTGGAAAATGGCAATGACGGAATTTTCGTCGCTCGTCAGTCGGACTCGCAGAGTGCCGCGGTCGCGCTGTTCGCGGATGGCCTGCTCCGCGTTCAGTATCAGATTCAGGAAGACTTGCATAAGCTGGTGTGGATCCCCGTTGACCCAGGGCAGCGACACCTCCGGCAGAAAATCCACCGTGATGTTGTTCTTGCGCAGGGAATAGGAGTGCAGCGCCAGAGTCCGCTGCATCAACTCGCTGAGATTGATTCGGCTTCTCCCCGAGGCCGGCGGGCGGGAGAAATACATCAGGTTCTGCACAATGTCGGCGGCGCGTCGCGCTTGTTGCTGCAACATTCCCAGTTGCTTGCGAACCGGCTCGCTGGTCTCGTCGTCCTGCAGCAGTTCGGCCACCCCCAAAATGCTGGTCAGAGGATTGTTCAGCTCGTGCGCAAAGCCGCCGATCATTTGCCCCATCGCCGCCAGTCGTTCGCTCTGAATGATCTGCTGCTCCATTTTCTTTTCTAAGGTGATGTCGCGCACGGAAACAATTACGCCGCTGACTCTTCCCGCGGCGTCGAACAGAGGACTGGCGGCAGCGCGCATGGTGCGGAAGCTGCCATCGCGATGGCGGGCGCCGTACTCGCAAGTGCCGACCTTCTTCTTTCCGCTGCTCACATCGCGATAGACCGTGACAAACTCCGGCGAGTGATCCGGCAGCTCTTCGACTTTCTTCCCCAGAAAATCTTCCGGCTTGCAGCCGAGCAGGTCGCGGATCCGCGAACTGACAAAGCTATAACGCCCGTTCAAATCGATCACCAGGATCAGATCGGGAAAGCTTTCCAACAAATCGCGTTGGAACTCTTCCTGGCGACGGAGGGCTTTTTCCATGGTGCGCTGCTCGGTGACATCGACCAGGGTGCCATGGTAGCGAACGATCTTCCCCGAGGCGTCCCAAGCCGCGCCCGATGTGTCGAGCACGGAAACCGTCCCGCCATCCTTTCGGCGGAGCGCAATCTCCCGCGCTCGTACGCCGCCCCGGTCATCGGCGTTTCTCCCCAGCACCGGTTTTTGGCCACGATCGGAGTTCAGGTCGCCGGCATCGAGCGACAGCAACTCCTCTTTACTCTCGTACCCCAGCATGCGAACCAGGGCGGCATTGGCGTCGAGCAATCTTCCCTCGGAGGAACAGATGTAAACGCCTTCTTGCAGGTTTTCAAACAGCTCGGTAAAGCGCTTTTCTTTTTCGCGTTCGTCGGTCACGTCCCGAGCCAGGCCGCTCACGCCCACCACTTCGCCATCTTTCACAATCGCGTTCAGCACGCATTCGAAGTAGCGAACCTGGGTGCTCTTCTTCAGGCGGACCCGGACTGTGCCCGACCAGCGGCGTTTCTGCAGGAATCGGGACAGGCCTGACTCCACCTCCGCCAGCGACGGTTCCTCGAGAAAGTCGTCCACCCTGTGGTCCACGATTTGCGCATAGGGGATGGCCAGTAGTTCGGTGACGCTACGGTTGACGGTGCGCAGGGTCCCATCGAGCGAACAGGCGAAGGCCACGTCGTCAAAGGAGTCAATCAATTCCTTGAAGCT
>PKYX01000402.1 GCA_003132825.1 Acidobacteriaceae bacterium | reverse complement strand
TGGAATCTGGTGTTCATGCAGTTTGACCGCGATTCAAGCGGGAAACTGACGCCTTTACCCAAGCCATCAATTGATACGGGGATGGGGCTGGAGCGAGTGACGGCGTTGCTTCAGGATGTGATTTCGAATTATGAGACGGATTTGTTTACGCCGCTGATCAAAAGGGCAGAGGAGTTGACGTTGGGAGCAGCGGTAAAGCGCGTCGAACTTCGCTCCTCCGGGCATAAGTCTGCGGCTTCGCTGCGGGTGATTGCCGATCACTCGCGAGCGGCGACGTTTCTTATTTCCGATGGCGTGCTGCCCGCGAATGATGGCCGAGGGTATGTGCTGCGCAAGATCATTCGGCGGGCTATTACGCATGGACGGCTGCTGGGACAGACGAAGCCGTTTTTGCACGAGATGGTTTTTGCGGTGCGCGATCTGATGAAGGATGCGTATCCCGAACTGAACGAGACGGCGGATCGTGTCTCCAAGGCGGTGCTGGTGGAAGAGACGCGCTTCGCCCATACGATGGACGTGGGGTTAGAGAAACTTGAGACGCTGCTCAAAGGCTCCGGGGAAAAACTCGCGGGAGAGGATGCGTTCAAGCTTTACGATACGTTTGGGATGCCCCTGGATTTCATGCAGGATGCAGCGCGCGATCAGGGAATTACGTTTGACCGGGCTGGGTTCGATCGGGCGATGGAAGAACAGAGGTCGCGGGCGCGGGTGTCGTGGAAGGGCGCGGCGAAGCAGACGGCGAATCCGGCTTATCAGCAGTTGCCGAAATCGGAGTTTGAGGGATATCGGCAGACGCGGTCGGATGGGTGCGAAGTTTTGGCCATCATCCACAATGGGCAGGGAGCGCGGGAGCTCAAGGCTGGGGAGTCGGGCGAGGTCATTCTGGAGCACACGCCGTTTTATGCGGAGGCCGGCGGGCAGGTTGGGGATCGGGGATGGTTTTATTCGGATGATCACAACACTGTCCTCGCTGAGGTGACTGCATGCTATTACCCGGTTCAAGGCGTGCGGGCGCACCCGGTGGTTGCCAAACAACCGATTCGCGTCGGGGATAAGGTTGAGGCTGTTGTGAATACTGACATTCGGCAGGCGACTATGCGGAATCATACCGCCACGCATTTGCTGCATGCTGGATTGCGCGAGGTGCTGGGGAAGCATGTAAAGCAGGCGGGATCACTCGTCGCGCCGGATCATCTGCGCTTTGATTTTTCGCATTTTACTGGAGTTGAAGATGAAGAACTGCAGGACATTGAGGATCTGATCAACAAGGAATTGCTGCGCAATCAGAGAGTGGAGACCATTGTTGACGTGCCTATTGACGTGGCCGTGAACGAGTATCACGCGATGGCGCTGTTTGGCGAAAAGTATGGCGACAAGGTGCGCGTGGTGCGGATTGGCGATTTCTCGACCGAGCTTTGCGGGGGGACGCACACTTCGGCGACCGGCGAAATCGGCCTGATCAAGATTCTCAAAGAAGGCAGCGTGTCGTCGGGGGTGCGGCGCGTAGAGGCGGTAACCGGCGAGGCCTCGGTCGAACACTTCCGCAAAGACCACCAGCTCGAAGAAGTGGTCGCGAGCCTGGCGGGTCGTGAAACCACACTGTCTCCCGCGGAAGCTTTGCAAGCCGAGTTGGGGAAAAAGGACGCCGAGATCAAGCGCCTGACTCGTGAGTTGGATCAGGCGCGAATGAAGTCGGCATCCTCTTCGGTCGCTGCGGTGACCGACAAGATCAAAGACGTGCGTGGCGTGAAAGTATTGGCCCACCGCGTCGACCATCTGGAACGTCCGCAGATGCGGACTCTGGTCGACCAACTGCGCGACAAGCTAGGCTCCGGAGTTGTGGTGCTCGGGTCCGCCTCGAACGGCAACGTTTCGCTGATCGTGGGTGTAACCAAGGACTTGACCGGCCGCATTCCAGCCGGGAAGGTCATCGGCCCGGTGGCCGAAAGAGTGGGTGGTAAAGGCGGCGGGCGTCCGGATCTCGCGGAAGCGGGCGGCAAAGATCCAGGCTCGCTCGATGCTGCGTTGGGCGAAGCTTATCAGGTGGTAGAAACCCTGCTTTCGCATTAGGAAATGGACTTCGGGCCCCGAGTTGGTGTTTTCCCCGGTTCTCAGTCTCCAGTTCTGGGATTCTCAGCTGGTCCGGAGGTTCTGATGGATGACCGCCTGCGCTTTGTCAAGCACCGCGACAAGACGATCCTGCTGATCGATTTCAGCCGGGCAACCAAGCAGGAGATTCTGCTTCTACTCGATGAAATTCGGACCACCATGGCGCAGCAACCCCGCGATTCGGTCCTGTCCCTCGCCGACTTCGCGGGCGCGCAGGTGGACAAGGAAGTTGCCACCCGCATAAAAGAAGTGCTGACCCTCGACCGGCCGTATGTAAAACGCTCGGCGTGGGTCGGGACTGCCAGCTTGCCGAATGTGTTCTACGAGAATTTCAAGACATTTTCGCAGCGGGATTTGCCCAAGTTTGATACTCGCGAGGAAGCCATGGATTGGCTGGCGCAGGAATGAGCGGACGGCGAGACCGCACCCGGCCACGCGGAGCGGGAAGGCGGCTTGCGATTCAGTCCGGTTCGAACCGGTGGGATCAGTCGGATGCCGCGGGGGATGATCGGCCGGAGTGCAACGCGTCCACCGAGACGGCGGCTCAGCTTCTCCACTTCAAGGTCACTGGACCAGCCATCGGGTGTTTCATCTCCCCGCCGGCGAGCTTGGCTTCCCGATAGGCCGCTTTCAAGGCGAAATACCATTTGGCAGGGCGATCGGCGTCGTCGATCAGCATCAGGTGAGGATTGTGCTCTAAGCCCTCGGCCTGTAGCTCCATGGTACGGCGATCCTGCTCCACGAATTTCGCGAACACGAACTTCAGCAGCGATGGCCCAAAGGGCACCCAGCGGAAAATATTCCAGCAGGCCACCACGTCAATACGGCAATGGCTGCGAGCGATGGGAGTGACCGTGGTGAGCGAAGAAAACCAGTACTTTCCCGCGCGGATGGTTTCAAGACGCAGGTTGGGAAGGATGAAGTCGATAGTGGTGGTGATGGAATCNNGCGCTCATGCGAAAGCCGTTGGGGATGGGCTCGAAATGCTTTTGCTTTTCGTGGATGCTGGCGCGCTTGCGCCACCACCAGGCCTGGTGAACAAAAGGGCCGTGGGCTGGATCCATCAATCCAATGATGCCGTGGTCCACGCTGACCGGCATTTCGGCGGTCAGGTAGGCAGTCTTGAAATTCTCGCTGAACTTCGGAACCTCGGGGACGGCGCCGGGCGCGTCGGCGGCCTTGGGGAAACCGGCTCCGCTCGGACCGGGATCGGGGAGGAAGACCCAGAGGAAACTGTCGCGCTCCGCGCAAGGGTAGCCGCCCGCGTAGATGCGGTCGACCTTCAGGTTCTGATCCGCCGTAAGGGACGGAATGAGCTGGCATTGGCCGGTATAGGCGTCGAAGCGCCAGCCGTGGTAGCTGCACTCCAGCTGCTGACCGTCGAACCGCCCGCAGGACAATGGCATGCCGCGATGAGGGCAGGCGTCGTGCAGGGCGAAGGGGCGTCCCGGCGAGGCGCCGGCCGGATTGCCGCAGCCGACCACCAGCGGGGTTTCGAGCAGGGTCAATTTGTGCAGTTGGTTCCCCCGGACCTGGTGGCTCGGCAGGGCGCGGTACCAGAAGCCGCGGAGCATCAGGGAATCCGGCGTCTGGCGTTGCGGACTTTCGGGCTCGCTCATGGACAGGGGCAGCGTACTACAGCCTTCGCCAAGGGGTAAATCACAGCGCAAAAAACCTTAGGAATCGGCGTCACTTTCGAGGCTATAATTTGTGCCAACGCGAGGTGCTGCCTATGCGCCTGATTAATTTTTTCCTGCTCGCGCTCTTCGGGTTGTTTTCGGTGGGCGCCGGGTTTGCGAGCGATCCGCCGCCCGCGAAGTCTGCCATTCCCCCAACCGGTTCCAGCGGGCTCAAGTTGCCTCCGTCGGACGGCATGGCGATCGAACGATTTCGGATGCCGCTGCGAGCGGAGTCCTTCCCTGACGATTCGATCATAGTCGGCCGTTCCACCCTCCCGACCAATCGGATGGATTCTTCGCCCGTCTGCTATGCCATGCGCACCTACCGGATGACTCGGGTCAGTCCGCACTCCGATGTCACCGAGACCGCGGGATACGCGGAGTGCGAACCGAGCCTGCAATACTCGGTGAAGGACGCGGGGGCGGAGACCATGCCAGCCCCTCGCTAGGACGGGCGCTCTCGGTCGCTCCTCGGTCGCCTCGGGCGACGGTTCGGAACCGGGGCGCATGAGCCCGCTGAGAGTGGCCAGTCGCCGCGCAACTCCATCACAAGAAGTGCCTTTTCGTCAGTAACTTACGTGGATTACCACCGTGGTTCAATACCCCTTCGATAGATTGCTCGCCCTACCCCCGGAGCCTATAATCGGTTCACTCTGGTAGGGATTCTCCGTCAGGTTCCGGGTAGGTAGCAGCGGGGGTGTTGGTGTGCCTCCGCGAGGAGAAGCTGGTACCCGGCTATGCGAAAGCGCCTGCAACTCGCCCTGATGGCAAGTCCTGTAATCGCGACCTTCCTTTTTCTCACCACGCCATACCTGCAGGCAGAAGCCGGTTCCGGCGAGGCGTCCGGAACCATCACGACCACCACTGACGATAACGGGCACAAGGTCTATGTGAACGATTACGTCCCCGCCAAGTCGGCGCAACCCTGGCATGCGGCCGCCGCTCCGCGTAGTTCGCTGGTCTATTGGAGCGCGACGGAACACCGCTGGAAACCGGTGCCCAGGGCGAACGTGCAGGCCGCACGATCGGCGGCGGCGGAAGTGGATCAGTATCTGGGAACGAGCGCTTCGAGTGGTTCCCCGGAAACCCTCGATCCGCACTTTGCGGTCCGCCAGAGCTTTACGCCGGCCGAGATTGACACTGCCATTGATCAGGCGGCAGCGCGGCACGGTGTGGATCCCAATCTGGTGCGGGCTGTGATCAAGGTGGAATCCAACTTCAACCCCAACGCGCTTTCTCGTAAAGGAGCGATGGGGCTGATGCAGTTGATGCCGCAGACAGCGCGCCAGCTGAACGTGAGCAATCCCTTTGACCCGGAGCAGAATGTGGATGCCGGCGTACGCCACCTCAAAAAGCTGATGGAGAACTATGGGGGCAACGTGCAGTTGTCGCTGGCCGCCTACAACGCCGGGGAGGGTGCGGTGACCCGCAGTGCCGGGGTTCCGCATTTCGCCGAGACCCGCAACTACGTGAAGCGGATTACCCAGCTTTACAGCGGCGAAGAAGGCTGGCACTTTCCGAATAGCCCGGCGCGGGCACCGATCCAGGTTCATCGGGATGCCCAGGGCGTTTTGGTTTTCAGCAACACCGACTGAGGGCCAGTCCTCTCGGCGGGGGTAGCGGTCGAACGAGCGATTACGGGCCAGGAAATTGAAAAACTCATATTCAAGCCAACGCGCGTGGCGCGGGAATGCGGCTCTGTTTCTGCTCCTGCTAGCCGCGCTGCCGGCTCTGGCCAGCAGCCACAGGTCTGAGGCTTGGGCGCGCTCGCAGTTTTCTGCCGCCGAGCGCATGCGGGAGGCTCTGCATGGGCGTCCTGCGGCGGACCGCACCCGGCACGACTACCAGCAAGCGATCGATGCCTACCGGCGGGTCTACTACGGCTCTCCCACCTCTACGAAAGCTGATCCCAGTGTGGTGGCCGTGGCCGAGTTGATGGTTGAGATGGGAGAACGCCTGGACGATGACGACGTCCTGCGCAAGGCGGTCCGGCAATACGGATTTCTGCGCCGTGAGTATCCCGGAAGCAAGAACCGCCCGGACGCCCTGTTTGCCATTGGGAAGCTCTACCAGGACGACCTCGATGATCCTCGGGAAGCGCGGACTACATTTGAGGAATTCCTCCGCCGCTACCCGGGCAACCATCGGGCAGACGACGCACGTAAAGCGCTGGCCGGGGACGAGCCGCAGGCGGCCGCGAAATCCGAGGCTGGTCGAGATGCGGAGCAGGACCCGCCGGAGTCCCGAGACGGCGGCGGGAAACTGAATTCCGGGAACGAGCTCGGCGGGGATGGGGCGGGGGAAGGGGAAAAGCTTCTCCGGGTCACCGGCATTCGCCATTGGTCTACGCCTGATTACACGCGCGTGGCGATTGACCTGGAGCAGGACGTCAAGTTCGAGTCGCAGCGCATCGGAAGTCCAGACCGGATTTTCTTCGATCTGCTCGACACCAAGCTGGCGCCAACGCTCGTGGGCAAGACTTTCGACGTAGAGGATGGCTTTCTGCGCAAGATCCGGGTCGCGCAGTTCGAACCGGGACGGACGCGCGTGGTCCTCGAAGTGGATGATCTCTCAGACTACAACGCGTTTCTGCTGCCCAATCCCCCGCGGTTGATCATCGACATTCACGGCAAGCCGGAGGCCAACCCAGGGGCTGGGTCGGCGGACTCGGCCATGACCTCGCCGCTGGCCAAGTCGGCCATGGGGCCGCCGCTCGCAAGAACGGACCAGTCAAACTCCGCGGGCACGGCGAAAACCGAGCTTGCAGCCGGAGTCGCCAGTAACAGCAGCGTCAAAAAGAAGATCGTCGAAGTCGACAACGATGACGGAGATCCGAAGGCGGAGGCGAACCCGGCCGAGACCAAGCGAGCGGGCAATGCGGCCGTCACTCCCGCCTCCGAGCGCAGCAAGGTCCGATTAACCCGGAGCGTCCGTGAGGCTCAGCCCATGGCGAAGGGCGACCGATCCCTGATCCGCGCCCTGGGGTTGAAGATCGGAAAGATTGTGATCGATCCCGGCCATGGCGGTTTCGACACGGGCACGATTGGGCCGAACGGGCTGCTCGAGAAGGATCTGGTCCTCGATGTCTCCAGGCGGCTGGGGAAGATGCTCGAGGCGCGGCTGGGAGCGGAAGTGGAGTACACCCGACGGGATGACACCTTTATCCCGCTGGAGACGCGGACCGCCATTGCCAACCAGGATCAGGCGGATTTGTTCATCTCGGTTCATGCCAACTCCAGCAGCGACCCGGACGCGCGCGGTGTCGAGACCTACTACCTGAACTTCAGCTCCTCGGCGGAAGCTCTGGAGGTCGCGGCGCGCGAGAATGCGGTTTCGGAGAAGTCGATTCACGAACTGCAAGATCTGGTGAAGAAGATTGCGCTGCAGGAAAAAATCGACGAATCACGCGAATTTGCTACCGACGTGGAGAGTGCGCTGCATAGCGGGCTGGCCCTGAAGAATCCGGGCCTGCGCGATCGGGGAGTGAAGAAAGCGCCGTTTATTGTGCTGATTGGGGCAAATATGCCTTCGATTTTGGCGGAGGTTTCCTTTGTCAGCAATCCCGGGGACGAGCGTCGGCTCGAAACTTCTGAATTCCGCCAACGCATTGCGGAATCACTCTACCGGGGAATTGCCAAGTATGTGGGCGGGCTCAGTGGGGTGAAGGTCGCTAGCAAGATCGAGAAGACTGCGGGGCCGTAGGCCCCGGCTGCCATCGCCAGCCTCGCAGAAGCCAGGGAGAAGGCACGCAGCCCACCTGCAAGTTCCCGATACCGCCAGGATTCCGAACCACTTCCACCATTTCTGCGCGGTCTGGAAACTTTCCCGTCCAGTCTGTAGTCTAATCAAGCAGGGAGAGGTCTGTTTCCCTCTGGCGAGACCAGCCGCATGAAAATTTCTCGATTCATTTTCGGGTTCGCCTCGGTGATTTTGACCGCCGGCGCCTGGGCTGCGAGCGGGTCCGCGGCCCCGGTCCTCCCCAAGGAATTCGGTGGCTGGCAGCAATCCGGGGTGGCCCGCACGAGCAAAGATCCCTCCGCGGCCGATCCGCTGAATGCGGACGTGCTCAAGGAGTATGGCTTTACGGATTTTGCCACCGCGACCTACACCCGCGAGGACGGCCGCAAGCTCACCATTAAGGTCGCCTCTTTCGCCGACGCCACG
>PKYX01000333.1 GCA_003132825.1 Acidobacteriaceae bacterium | reverse complement strand
ACGCGAACTCAGGCTCCCCGGTGGTCCGGTGCCTGGCCCGCATCGCCTCGTTGAGCACGGCGAGCGTCGCGTAGACCAGCGGCACCGTGTGCCCGGCAGACAGCACGAACCGGTCGCCGAACCGGCGCCACGGCCGCAGCACGTCCCAGCGCATCGCGCCGGACAGCAGCAGCGACAGCATCATGTGCACCTTGGACCGGGACCCGCCCGGGTGCCCGCTCTGCCGGTAGTTCAGTGCCAGGTCGATGCACTCATCGACGAGGTCCTTGACGATCTCGTAGCGAGCGAAGTCCGGCTCGGCCGCGGCGAACAGCCGCGCGGCGTCGAGTTCGCTGCCGGACCGAGCGATCAGCGTTGACCTCTCGGAAGTCACTCCAACCCCCTCACCTGCGGTGCCTCACGGATTCTAAGGCTGACGTGTCGCCGGGCCTGCGGCAAGGGTCGGTTGAAACCTGGTCACACTGTGGAACTCTGGCCCTCTTAACGCTGATCATTCGCAGCCGTATCATCGGGGCCATGACGGCAATGACGCTGGCAGACCGCATGAGCAGGCTCGGAACCGAATCCGCCTTCGAAGTCCTGGCCCGGGCGAGGGCCATGGAGGCCGCCGGAAAGAAGATCATCCACCTGGAGATCGGCGAACCGGATTTCGACACGCCCGCAAACGTGGTCGAGGCCGGCATCGAAGCCCTGCGCCAGGGCTGGACGCACTACGCTCCCTCCGCTGGCCTGCCGGAACTGCGTCAGGCATTGGCCGAATATGTCAGTCGCACCCGGGGGGTGAAGGTCACGAGCGATGAGGTGGTTGTGGTCCCCGGCGGTAAGCCCATTATTTTCTTCACAATTCTGGCGCTCATTGATGAGGGAGATGAGGTCATCTTTCCCAATCCCGGCTTTCCCATCTATGAGTCGATGATCCACTACGTTGGCGGACGCGCCGTGCCGATTCCTTTGCGCGAGGACCGCGACTTCTCGCTCGACGTGAATGATCTGGCCTCGCTCATCAGCGATCGCACCCGGTTGATTATTTTGAATTCGCCCCAGAATCCTACGGGCGGAGTTCTGGAACGCCGCGAGCTCGAGCAGATCGCCGAGATCATCGGCGATCGCAATGTGATGATCCTGTCGGACGAAATCTATAGCCGCCTCCTATTCGACGGGGGCCAGCACTTTTCCATCATGTCGGTTCCGGGGATGCAGGAGCGGACGATTCTTCTCGACGGCTTCTCAAAAACCTACGCCATGACGGG
Organism: Acidobacteriaceae bacterium; assembly: GCA_003132825.1. Lineage (GTDB taxonomy): Bacteria > Acidobacteriota > Terriglobia > Terriglobales > Acidobacteriaceae > PALSA-270. The sequence continues at coordinate 1,313 of PKYX01000333.1, read as the reverse complement.
ATGGCGCCTGGGCTATGGCGTGATGCGTCCTGACCTGGCCGGGCATATGACGCGCCTGATGACCAACTCCAACTCCTGCACGGCGAGCTTCACGCAGGTCGCGGGGATCGAGGCCATTCGAGGAGAACAGAGTTCGGTCGACCATATGCGCGACGAATTCCAGCGGCGCCGCGATATGTTTGTGACCGGACTGAACAATATTAAAAGCTTCTCCTGCCGCATGCCCAAAGGCGCGTTTTACGTTTTCCCCAACATCACGAAGACGGGTTGGAAATCGAAGCCGCTGGCCGACAGACTGCTGGAGGAGGCTGGAGTGGCCGCGCTGTCCGGCACGGCCTTCGGCGAATTCGGCGAGGGCTATCTGAGATTCAGCGTGGCGAACTCGCTGCAGCACCTGCAGCAGGCGCTCGACCGGATCGACCAGTGGACCAAGAAGAACCTCTGAAACCGGAGTCAGTCGCAATCTCGCCGAGATTCCTCATGCCGCTGAAAAAGGCTGCAGCACAATCGAAGAAACCCAAAGCCAGTCGCCCGCACATGCCCGGCTACGGTTTGCCCGCAGGCAGTAAGGGGCTGCTCCCGTGGAGTTGGGCCGAACAGCGCCTCAAGAAATCGCACAACTACTGGATCACGACGGTCAACCCGGGTGGTTCGTTGCCACCCTCTCCCCACACTATGGTCGTCTGGGGCTTGTGGCAGGACGGATGGCTGCTGTTCAGCACGGGCAGCAAGTCACGCAAGGCGCGAAACTTGGCGGACAGCGCGAACTGCGTGCTTTGCACCGAGCACGCCAATGAGGCCGTGATTGTCGAAGGCGTCGCGGAAATCGCAGACGTGGGCGCGCGGCGCAAATTCCTTTCGCAGTACCAACGCAAGTACAAGTTTGATATGTCTTCGATGAGGTTGGACATTCTCTCGATGAAGGAGCCGGTGTTCCAGGTACGCCCGCGAGTCGTGTTTGGGCTGTGGGAGAAACACTTTCAAAGCAAATCGACTCGCTGGAAGTTCGAATAACGTTGAAATGTTGGGCTGCCCGGTTTCGCTTCTCGTAAGCGCAGGTTACTTTCGTTACCCCTGTTGCCTCCTTCCTGTTACTCGTCATCGCAATTCCCCCAACTATAATTTGGTCGAGCCGTACAGACTGGAACTGGTCGCGTAAATCTTCTTGTGGTACGACTCATTGAATCTGAGGGGCTGAACGGAGCCTCGGTTTGGGCACTAACGGCAGGGCTGTAAGCCGCGCTCTTCTCAGACACGGTTGGGAGCGGCCTAACTTATCGACTCGCCTCCATGTCGAGCGCAGCCCGGGATTG
>PKYX01000217.1 GCA_003132825.1 Acidobacteriaceae bacterium | reverse complement strand
AAGCAAGCGAGCGAGAAGACCTTACTGTTGCTGAAACCGCGAGGCTTTTGCGCGGGCGTGGTGCGGGCCATCGATATTGTCCGCATTGCCCTCGAAGCCTTCGGGCCGCCCATCTATGTCCGCAAAGAGATTGTGCACAACCGCTTTGTGGTCGAGGAGTTGCAGGGTAAGGGCTCGATCTTTGTCGACAGTGTGGACGAGGTGCCGTCCGGGGAGCGGGTGATTTACAGCGCCCACGGGGTGTCTCCCGAGGTACGCGAAGCGAGCGTTGCCCGCCACCTACGGGTGATTGACGCAACCTGCCCACTCGTCACCAAGGTTCATGTGGAAGCCGTGAAATTTGCCAAGGAAGGCTATTCGCTGATCNNCAGGTGGTGGGTTCGCCCGAAGAGGTGGAGTCGCTGACCGTGCCCGATCCGAACCGGATCGCATACCTGACGCAGACTACCCTCAGCCTGGACGAGACCCGCGACATCATTGCCGCCCTCGAGACGCGTTTTCCGAACATCAAGGGGCCAGCCGCCCAGGACATCTGCTACGCCACCGAAAATCGCCAGCAGGCGGTCAAGCACGTGGTTTCAGACGCCGACCTGTTGCTCGTGGTTGGCTCGAATAATAGCTCTAATTCCAATCGCTTAGTGGAAGTTGCGCGCAACTTCAGCACGGCCTCGCATCTTATCGACAGCTACCGCAATATTCAGCCGGAATGGCTGGAGGGCGTGAAAACCATCGCCCTCACCGCGGGCGCGTCGGCTCCAGAGTGCTTGGTAGAAGAAGTGGTGAAATACCTGGGGACCCGGGGCTTCGGCAATGTGAAGGAAGTTGAATTGATGCCGGAGAATGTGCGTTTCGGGTTGCCTCCGGAAATTGTGGTGGCGATCGGGAGCGCGCCGAACAGCGTCACCGCCGATTGTTAGGCCGAGAGGGTTAGGCGGGTCGTAAATCGACCGAAACTTAAGAACGCGACCGAGAAACCGGGATTGACCGTCAGGATTGACGAGCATTATGGAAGAAGCCTCCTCCCCACTTCGAGCCTCCGCTCCACCCCAGCTGCGGTTCGGGAAGATTGACGACCTTGCCAGCCGGGTCAGCGCTGCCCTTGACGGCGCCCGCAAGCGACTGTTTGCCCTGCAGCACGACGAGGGCTATTGGTGCGGTGAACTGGAAGCCGACACCACCCTCGAATCCGATTACATTCTGTTACACGCTCTGCTGGGCACGGGGAATCCGGAGCGCTTCGAAAAGGCCGCGCGCTATATCCTCGAACATCAGAATGAGGACGGTGGGTGGGGCATCTACGCCGGCGGGCCCTCGAACATCAGCGCGTCGGTCAAAGCCTATTTTGGGCTGAAACTCGCAGGCCACACGGCGGAGCATCCCGCCCTGACGCGGGCGCGCAAGAAGATCCTCGAGATGGGCGGGGTCCCGAAGGTCAACACCTTCACCAAGATCTATCTCTGTTTTTTTGGCCAGTACGACTACGACGCGGTGCCGGCCATTCCCCCCGAGATTGTCCTGTTTCCTAAGTGGTTCTGGTTCAATATCTACGAAATCTCGTCCTGGTCACGGGCCATTCTGGTCCCGCTGTCCATCGCCTACGCCAAGAAACCCTTTAAGAAGATTCCGGATGAGATGGGAGTGGAAGAGCTTTTCGTGGATGGGCGCGATCAGGCGAACATGCACTTGCCCTGGGCCTCCAAGTGGATTTCCTGGCGCAACTTCTTCCTGTGCCTGGACCGACTGACGCACTGGTTTGAGCGGGTCCACATCCGGCCGCTGCGTTCGATTGCGTTAAAGCAGGCCGAGAAGTGGATGCTCGAGCGGTTTGAAATGAGCGATGGCTTGGGAGCCATTTTTCCCGCGGTCATGAATTCGATTATCGCGCTGCGTTGCCTGGGCCGCTCGGTGGATGATCCGCAGTTTATCCGCGCCATGGATGAACTCGAGAAGCTGGGCATCGAGGAAGGGAACACGTTCCGGGTGCAGCCGAGCAAGTCGCCGGTCTGGGATACGGCATACGCTTTATTCGGCCTGGGTGAGTGCGGCGTGCCGGCGAACGATCCGCGGATGATGAAAGGCGCCGACTGGGTGCTGCAGAAGCAGGTGCGCAATCCCGGCGACTGGAAAGTAAAGAACAAGAACGGACAGCCAGGCGGGTGGTACTTCGAATTCAATAATGAGTTTTATCCGGATGTCGATGACAGCGCGATGGTTTGCCTGGGCTTGAGCCGGGTTGAGCACCCCAACGGGCGCTATCAGCGCGAGTCCGTGCAGCGAGCCATCGACTGGATCCTGTCCATGCAGTGCCGCAACGGCGGCTGGGCTTCGTTCGACAAGGATAACGACCGGATGGTGTTTGAGCACATCCCATTTGCCGACCACAACGCGATGCTCGATCCCCCGACGGTGGACATCACGGGCCGCATTCTGGAGATGCTGGCCACCTACGGCTATGACCGCCATCATCCGGCGGTGAAGCGGGCGATCAAGTTCATCGGGGAAGAGCAGGAGGCGGATGGCTCCTGGTTCGGGCGCTGGGGCGTGAACTACATTTACGGCACCATGCAGGTGTTGCGCGGCCTGGAGTCGATGGGTGTCGACCATCATGAGCCCTATATCCAACAGGCGGCGGAGTGGCTGCGCATGGTGCAGAATGTGGACGGGGGGTGGGGCGAGACCTGCGGCTCCTATGACGATCCGAATACCAAGGGGGTCGGGCCGAGCACACCCTCGCAGACCGCGTGGGCGGTGATGGGCCTGCTGGCGGCCAATGACACGCGCAGCGATTGCGTGGCCCAGGGCATCGCCTATCTTCTGCGAACCCAGAAGAAAGACGGCTCCTGGGACGAGCCGCACTACACCGGCACCGGCTTCCCGCGCGTTTTTTATTTGAACTATCACATGTACCGTCAATACTTCCCCCTGATTGCCTTGACCACCTATGCCAAGGTGATGGCGGGGAACGGGCTCACGCGAGCGGCTTCATTCTGAGCGAAGACAACCATTTCCCTGTGCCCTCGCGGTCTCGCCCGGTGGAGGAATGGTTGGCTTCGCGCTGGATGACTGGTCGGGGTTGAGCGCGAGCGAGCTACCTCGCTCGCCACCTTCCGGCCTGAGGAGTAAAAATGGCAGTACCCATTTCGCAAATGTGGACGACGGCGACCTACGTCCTGGAGCAGAAGCTCCGGGGACGCAAGCGGTATCCACTGGTGTTGATGCTCGAGCCGCTGTTCCGCTGCAACCTGGCCTGCGCCGGCTGCGGCAAGATCCAGCAGCCGGCCAGCCTGCTGAAGCAGCGGATGCCAGTGGAGCAGGCGCTGGCCGCGATCGAGGAATGCGGCGCGCCGATGGTGTCCATCGCGGGCGGCGAGCCGCTCATGCACCCGCAGATCGACG
>PKYX01000506.1 GCA_003132825.1 Acidobacteriaceae bacterium | reverse complement strand
GCTACATGGCCGGCTGGGCCACGAAGATCGAAGGCAATACAATTCCGATCTCCGCTCATGGCGCCAAGTTTCTGGCGTACACGCTTCGCGAACCTGTCGGCGTGGTCGGCCAGATCATCCCCTGGAATTTCCCGATGATCATGGCCGCATGGAAACTGGCCCCCGCGCTTGCCGTGGGCTGCACCATGGTTTTGAAGCCGGCTGAGCAGACTCCGCTGACTGCTCTGCGGCTGGGAGAGCTGATCATGGAAGCCGGATTCCCTGACGGAGTCGTCAACATCGTACCCGGCTTCGGTGAGACCGCCGGCGCCGCGCTGGCCGCGCATCCGGACGTGGACAAAGTCGCTTTCACCGGCTCGACCGAAGTTGGCAAACTGATTCTTGGCGCCGCCAATGGAAATTTGAAAAAAGTTTCTCTCGAGTTGGGAGGTAAATCACCCAACATCATTTTCGCGGATGCCGATCTGCAGATGGCGATTCCGGGCAGCGCAAATGCCATTTTTTTCAACCAGGGCCAGTGTTGCACCGCTGGGTCCCGGCTGTTTGTGCACAAGAGCATCTTCGATAGGGTGATCGAGGGCGTGGCTCAAGTCGCCAAGAAATATAAGCTCGGCCCCGGCATCGATCCAGCGACCAACATGGGACCGGTGGTTTCGAAGGAACAACTGGACCGCGTCTGTGGCTATTTGGAATCTGGGATCAGCCAAGGCGCGAAGGCGGTGGTGGGCGGACACAAGCGGCCGGGCAGCGGATATTTCGTCGAGCCCACCGTTCTGGTCGATGTGCAGCCTGAGATGAAAGTGGTGCGGGAAGAGATCTTTGGACCGGTGGTGACCGCGATGCCATTCAGCGAGCCCGAGGAAGTTGTCGGCGCTGCAAACCGCACGGTGTACGGCTTGGCTGCAGCCGTCTGGACTCGGGACATCAGCAAAGCTCACTTGATGGCCGCGAAGCTCCGTGCTGGGACGGTGTGGATCAACTGCTACAACGTATTCGATCCCGCGCTTCCCTTCGGCGGCTACAAGCAATCTGGCTGGGGTCGGGAGATGGGCCACGCCGGCCTGGAGTCGTATACCGAAACTAAGGCAGTCTGTGCTCAGTTGTGAATCCGCCAACGGAGAGCGGCGAACCGGCAAGGTTCAGGAGGGCACAAGAGATTGTTGGATTGCCCTCGCGAACCGGCGTCTCTTGGCAGATCCGACCGGTTGAGGTCTGTTGCGGTCGACTCGGCTCTCGGCCAGGTTTCCCGGGGCCGCGGTCCCGCTGAACGCCAATGCACAAAGACGTCGAATTGCTCGCTTCGTACTGGACGATTGCAGGGGGCGCCCTCCCTCACACCGACCACGAGTACAGTCCGTTCGACTTTCGGGACCGAGTTGAAGCGGCAGCCAAAGCCGGCTTCAAGGGTTTTGGCATCTGGCACGCCGATCTGGATCACATCCTGGAGAAAAGAACCCTGCCGGAAATGAAGGGGATTCTCGACGACAACGGCATCCAACATGTTGAGCTGGAATTTCTCACGGACTGGTTCCTGGACGGCGAGAGGAAAAAAAAGTCAGACCTCCAGAAGAAGAGGTTGCTGATAGCGGCTCAGACGCTGCGGGCGCGACATGTGAAAGTCGGCGATTTTTTCCAGGAAAACTGTCCCATGCCGCGGCTCATTGAGTCCTTTGCTTCCTTGTGCAAGGACGCGGCGGAACACGGGACTAGGATCGGTTTCGAGCTGATGCCTTTTGCCATGATCCGAACCCTCGGGGAAGCGCTCGAGATGATCAAGGGCGCGGGTGCAAATAACGGCGGCATCGCATTCGACCTCTGGCACATAGCCAAGCTGAAAATTCCATACCAGGAAGTGGCTCGGGTTCCCCCCGAATATCTTCTCAGCGTTGAGCTGAACGACGGCACTTTCGAAGCTCCCTGGAGTCTTCACGAAGACACCATTCATCACCGAAGGCTGTGCGGCGAAGGAGAGTTCGACATCCCGGGCTTTGTCGCTTGCGTGCAAAAGGCGGGCTACGCGGGCCCCTATGGTATCGAAGTGTTATCGCAGGAGCTACGGCAAAAGCCGCTCGCGGAACTGGCGGCAAGATCCTTTACCACGACCATGGCGCAGTTCCGCTAGGCACCCGTTTACGACGATCCCCTCCGGTAATCGACGTCAGACCCAGAGCTTTTTGTTCAGAGCAATGCCCTGCTCACGGCAAAAGCTGACGTAGTGATTGATAAACCAGAAAACATCCAGCGTCTGCAGCAGATCGTCGTTGTCATCTACGAATTCCAGAGAGCCGTTGAGAAAGAACATGGTTTTCATCCCGTTGGGGTCGTCGGAGACCAGAGTGTGCACCGCTCCCGGGCTTTCGAGCACATAGCTGCCCGGCCGTGCAACCCAGTCATATTCGAGATAACGCCAGCTACCTTCCAAGGTACATGCAAAAATCCGCCCACGATGGCGATGACGTCCGAGCATTCCATTCTTCTTGACCCAGAGAATGTTCGCGTAGGCATTGTGGGTTACGTCGAAGGCCAGATGGCGAATGTAAACATTTTCCACGAACGGCACATAGGGGGACTCATCTTCGCCGGCGCCGATGTGAACGTCGGGAAAGGAATATTCCCGCACCACCGCATCCAGATCCCCGCTCGATGTCCCCGAGCCTTTCGCTTCCGTCAATGACATACTCTCCGCCCCCTTTGGTTGTTTCGTTTCCAACTGCGGAAAATTCCCGCAGTTCTTGCCCTGGAGTCATGGAAGTTTCGAATTGGCAAAGTACTTTAGCATGCTCGTAATCGCTGAACGAGGCATGACACTGTCGGACCGGCAGTAATAATAGTCCGGGGTCTGCAGCCGGCTCTCGCCCGCAGGTTTGCGATAGAGGAACGCGCAGGTGTGCGCTCCGGGAATGGACGAATCGCTCGCCGAACCCATTCCGGAAAGTTCCTGATTATTCTGGACCACCGGTGGAACGGTCGCGGCATTGGCTCCAACACTGCTATCCTGCTGTCGGGCCATCGCCGACTGCTTGTATTCATTTCGAGCGCTCGAATTTCCCAGTGACCGGTTGGCGCTTCCATCCAGAATGACGCCGACCACCACAACATACATTGCCTTATTGGAATCCACGCACGCGCCCGGGAGTTTCCTGGGGGCCTCTTTTCGAAACCACTTTTCCAAATCATTCCAGTCGCGGGGTGACGAGGTCTGCAAGTCATACGGATTGGGGATCAAAACCGAATGCGCCGCCTGGCTCAGTTCGATCCGCCGCCGTGACAGCTCATCCGGACTTGGGCGCGCGCTCCATGGAGTTACCTTGGAGGGAAAGTCCCAGGCGCGAAGCTGCTGGAAGCCCGCACTGGCCGCGAGACCCTCAGTCGCCGGCACGATCGGTGTGCCCAGCAACTTCAGCACATTTTGATCGAGCGGGGCGATAGTGAAATAGGCGCTACAGCCGTCGTGCCCGGCTGGTGCCTGCGAGGAAGATGGTTGTGCGGCGAGCGGCTGGGAAGCTTGACCCAGCACAGAAAGGGACCAACTCAGTACCGCAAGCGCGCAGAAAAACACAAACTGGCGGTGCATAAACCGCCTCCTGACAATGTCAAGGGCGAAACCGAGGAGGCTCCGTCAGCTGCTCTGGCTCCGCAACAAGCGCAGTATACATCGGGCGGCTCCTCTCGAATCGATCGACCAAAGAAAGGTAAAGTCGTGTAGTAACTTATACTTTGTCCCGTCCCGATGGTTGCATGGGCCGGGGGGTGGTGGTTTTCCCTAGGGGAGCAACCATCTGGAAACGGGGAGCATTGCGGCGGCCGGTTGACGGCCGGGAGGAGAAAGTGAACGAGAACGTCACCAACCCGGATCCGCCACGCTGGCCCTGGCCTGATTCCCTTGATGCTCTGGCAGCAGCGCCCCAGTATCACGAACTGGTGATCGAGAATGCGCGGGTGCGCGTTCTGAACGTCTGCATCGCCCCCGGGCAGATCGTGCCGGTTCACACTCACCGCTGGCCAAGCGTTGTTTACACGCTGAGCGCTGGCGATTTTGTCCGCCGTGACGGCGACGGCAAAGTCCTGGTCGATACCCGCACCGCACCTCGGCCGTCCATCGCATCCGTAGTCATGTGGTTAGAGCCTTTGCCACCTCATTCGGTGGAGAACGTGGGCACAAGAGAGATTCGCCTGTTCACCGTCGAGCTCAAGAACGACACCATGAGCATTTCTGCCATGTAATCTGGTCACTTTTGACCAGTCTTCTCCGCCCAACAAGCTGATACTAAGGGTGCGAGACTGCTGTCTCGTAAAAGAATGGCCTGCGAAACGAGTGGTGTGAAGAGTCATTGCCCGTTCCTGATCCAACACTGGCGAGCCGAGGCTCGTTCCGGAAACCAACCTTCTTCACGCTAGAGGTCGAGCAACGCAGGATATCCATGTCAGTCATAGAGACCGTCCCTTCGATCAGAACCCTCGAACTGGTTAGCAGACGCTTGATTGCGCCCCCTGAAGGAGCCCCAGAGCCAGTTCGTCCGCAGTCAAGTGCGGGCCTTCCCACCCGGGTCGCCGTCGTGGGCAATTACCTTCCGCGGCAGTGCGGAATTGCGACCTTTACCACCGACCTGTGCGAAGCAATTTCTACCGAGTACGGTGCAGCGCGGCTATTTGCACTGCCGGTCAACGATACCGAAGCGGGGTACCCATACCCAGCCAGGGTCAGACTTGCATTGGCCCAGGACGATCTGTCGTCGTACGAGCAAGCCGCGGACTTTCTGAATTTCACCAACTTCGATTTGGTCAGCCTGCAGCACGAGTACGGAATTTTTGGTGGCCCGGCGGGCAGTCACATTTTGGGTCTGCTCCGTCGGGTCCAAATGCCAATCATCACGACTCTCCATACGGTTCTTCGCGAACCGAATCCTGAGCAACGTCTGGTAATGTCGGAAATCGCAGCGCTTTCGGACCGTCTCATTGTCATGAGCGAGATGTCCTCCCGGTTCTTGCAGGAGACTTTCAAAGTTCCTGGCAGCAAGATCGACATGGTTCCTCACGGCGTTCCGGATCTGCCATTCTTAGACCCCAACTTCTACAAGGATCGCTTTGGCGTGGAAGGAAAAGCTGTACTTCTCACGTTTGGCTTACTCTCGCCGAATAAGGGAATCGAAAACGTTATCCAAGCCCTGCCGCACATTTTGTCGCGTCACAAGAATGTTGTCTACATCGTCGCTGGCGCCACCCACCCCCATATACTCCGCCGGGAGGGGGATCGGTATCGATCCTACTTGCAGGATTTGGCGAAGAAAGTCGGGGTGGAGTCAAACGTGATTTTCCACGACCGCTTCGTCAGCCCCGAAGAGATGGTTGAGTTCATCGGCGCGGCGGACATCTATATCACTCCGTATCGTCATGAGGCCCAGGTTGTTTCCGGCACGCTTGCCAACGCGTTGGGCGCGGGCAAGGCGATCATTTCGACTCCCTACTGGTATGCGACAGAGTTATTGGACGGCCGCCGCGGGGCCTTAGTTCCCTTCCAAGATCCGGATGCGATCGCGCGCAAGACCGTCGAACTCTTGGATACTCCTGCGCTGCGCCACGCCATGCGTAAACGTGCGTACCTGTATGCACGACGAATGGTGTGGAAGCAAGTGGCGCAGGGTTACATGGCAAGTTTTGCACAAGCTCGCAGTGATCGCATGCGGGAACCGCGTGCGAAGCTTGCGCACCCCCAAACTCTAGGAAGGCGCCTCGAACCACCAGCGCTGCGACTGGACCACGTGCAACGGATGACCGACGACACCGGCATGCTCCAGCATGCGGTCTTTGCGGTTCCCAATTACAGCGAGGGGTACACCACCGACGATAATGCGCGAGCGCTCATTTTAGCCATCCTTCTTGAACAACTGGGACAAGAGAAAGCAGCGACTGGGGGCCTGGCTACACGGTATTTGGCGTTTCTGGGACATGCCTTCAATCGTACCAACGGGAGATTTAGAAATTTTCTGACCTACGAACGCAACTGGACCGAGGCGGAGGGCTCAGAGGATTCTCATGGGCGCGCCTTGTGGGCACTCGGGACTGTCCTCGGCCGCTCCAAAGATCCTGCGCTCCGGGGTGCGGCGGGGCGCCTTTTCGAGAGCGCCGTCCCCGCGGTCGTTACCTTCAGCAGTCCGCGCGCCTGGGCCTTCGCATTGCTGGGAATCCAGGAGTATCTCGACTTCTTTCCCGGCGACCGGGACGCTCAAAAAATGAGTTCGGTTCTGGCCACCCGCCTGGTTGATATTTACGATGCAAATCGATCTCCGGGCTGGAGTTGGTTTGAAGACGTTCTGGCTTATTCAAACGCCCGGTTGCCCCAGGCGGTGTTGATGGCCGGTCGCCGCAACTCCGACCTGCAGATGGTGTCGGTCGGCCTCGAAGCGCTGGATTGGCTCTGCCAAACGCAGCGTTCGGCACAAAATGAGCATTTCGTACCCATCGGTTCCCAAGGGTTTTACCGCAAGGGCAGCGAGAAAGCTCGCTTCGATCAACAACCGGTGGAAGCGGGTGGCATGGTCTCCGCGTGCCTCGAAGCGTATCGCGCGACCGGAGATGACCGTTGGCACACACGCGCCTGGTCGGCCTTCAACTGGTTTCTGGGGGAGAATGACTTGCAAATTGCCCTCTACGATTCCACCAGCGGCGGTTGTCGAGATGCTCTGCATCCTGAGCGAGTAAATGAAAACCAGGGAGCAGAATCGACTCTGGCCTTCTTGATGGCGCTGGTCGAAATGGGTTGCTTGGGTGTTCCGGGAGCAAGCCATGACCCATCTGGTTCTTGTAGCCCCGGGACTGCGATTACTGCGAATGGTCTTGAGGCTGTTTCGATCTCTTCAGGTGAAACTTTATGAGCGTTGCCATTACAACTCACTACCAGCCTCTGCTGCTTCGGCATCCTGCGAACCCGATCTTAACGGGCAGAGACTGGCCATACCCCATCAACAGCGTGTTCAATGCGGGTGCAACCTTGCTGGCGGATGGATCGACCCTGCTGCTGTGCCGCGTCGAAGATCGACGTGGCTTGTCCCATCTTTGTGCTGCCCGCTCTATCAACGGAGTGGATGGCTGGCAAATTGATCGGGAGCCGACGCTGATGCCCAGCCCCCAGGACCATCCCGAAGAGATTTGGGGGATCGAAGATCCTCGCATCACCTTTGCGCCCGAACTGCAGCAGTACGTAATCACCTACACCTCCTATTCGCGCGGCGGTCCCGGAGTATCCCTGGCCTTGACGAAGGATTTTCGTAGCTTCGAGCGATACGGAGTCATTATGCCGCCCGACGATAAAGACTCCGCACTCTTGCCCCGGAGAATTGACGGGTATTGGGCGCTCATTCACCGGCCCATGACGACGCTCGGCTCGCACATGTGGATTTCCTATTCTCCTGATCTGCACCATTGGGGCAGACACCGGCTTATGCTCGAAGCACGCCGCGGCGCCTGGTGGGACGCCAACAAGATCGGTCTGTCTCCGCCGCCCATCGAGACCTCCCGCGGGTGGCTGGTGCTCTACCACGGAGTAAGGCACACCCCTTCCGGCTGTCTGTACCGATTGGGCCTGGCTCTTTTCGAACTCGAGAATCCGGAAAAGTGCCTACTGCGAGGAGATTCGTGGATTTTTGGGCCGGAAGCCGAGTATGAGCGGCGCGGCGACGTCAACGATGTGGTATTCCCTTGCGGATACACCGTCGATCCTGACGGCGACACCCTCAATATTTACTACGGAGCCGCCGACTGCGCGATTGCCCTGGCCCGCAGCAGCATCCGCAGTCTACTCGATTGGCTGGATGTCAATGGAAGTTGCGAGCGAAGGCGATCGCGGGACGCGTGAAACCCCTGCTTTGAATTTCTAGATTATTTCTTGGCGCCTTCGCCGTCGGCTTGGCGGCGAATTTGTGATGAACCGGCAGGGGCCGCCTGGATTCCCTTGGAGCACCTTTCTGGCTGCAGTGCAAGGCATGTGAGCTGTCTTGCTCAGACATGAGAACCTACACCTGTCATTCTTTGTTCTCCTGAGTGTAGCGGGAGAAACGACCGCCAATTCGTAACTCTCATTCTTAGGTTGGCTGCGGGTGAGATGTCAACGATTCACACCGAAGCGACCACATCCAGCAGATTGGCACACCCTAAGTATGCGGGTGTGTGTGCCGGTGACCCTCCGACAGACACGATTCGACCCTAAGAAAGCTCATTGGAAACGGGCGGAATAGCGATGTTGGCACGCCAACATATGAAAGGTTAAAGATCATGCCCCTGATTCAACTCCTGGAAGTTCTGATTGTGGTCGGTGTTCTCCTATGGCTGGTAAATCGCTTCATTCCCATGCAGGCATCCATCAAGTCCATTCTGAACGGCGTCGTGGTCATCGTGGTGGTTTTGTGGCTGCTGAATGTATTTGGGCTGTTTCATTCCCTTCCCCAGATCCGGGTTGGGAAAGGCTGAGCCAATTGTGAGCACTTCCTCACGCCGCCCTTCGAACCAACGATTGAGACTAAGCAATACACGGCAGACCTCTGCCCCTAAGGAGCATCCTTGATGAAGACTAAGGTTTTGTTAGCAATCGGAATCACTCTCAGTTTGAGCGCGTTTGCTCAGACTAATTCTCAGACAACGGTCGTCGAGCCGATGACACACACGCCGACCTTCCGGGTAACCGTAGTCAGCCGCACGGTCCCAGCGGTCAACTATCAGCATCGCAGCGGACCCACGCACATGGATTTCGCCGGTACGGACCTGATGCCATCAGCCGACGGTTGGGCCAAGGTGAATAGCAAGCGCGGATCCATTGAGATCGAGGCGGAGTTTGGCAATCTGCAAGACCCCACCACTTTCGGCACGGAGTACTTGACTTACATTTTGTGGGCGATCTCGCCCGAAGGCCGGGCCGTGAACCTAGGCGAAGTGCTGGTCGGCGGCAACCACCGCAGCAAGGTCAATGTGACCACCGACCTTCAGGCATTCGCGCTGATCGTGACCGCGGAGCCGTACTATGCCGTGCGGCAACCGAGTAATGTGGTCATACTCGAAAACGTGGTTCGCCCCGATACGAAGGGTACTATCGAGGCGGTAAATGCAAGGTATGAGCTCATGGAACGCGGCGGCTACATCCCCACCGGCTACAAATTCGATCCTGTAATTCTGAGTACAAGATTGCCGTTGGAATTCTTTGAGGCACGCAATGCTCTGCGCATCGCGCAATCCGAAGGAGCCGAACAGTATTCCGGCAGTAGCTATCAGCACGCTGTTCAGTTGATGAACAATGCCGATGAGTATGCGACAAGCAAACACATCGATACGAAGCCGCTGATCGCAATCTCTCGCGATGCAGTGCAGACTGCCGAAGATGCCCGTGCCATCGCAGTCAAGAAAGAGGATGAGTTGCGCCTGGCGAATGAACGCCAGGATTCCGCGGACGCACAAGCAGAATCGCAGGCGCAGGCGGATGAGGCGATTCGTCTGAAGGAGCGGGCTCAGGCCGATGCGGCGCGAGATCAAGCGGCAAAGACGCAGGCCGAATTGAATGCGGCAAACGCCCAGGTCGCCACGGCTCAGGCGGAATCCGCGGCAGCGCAGGCTAGATCAGACATGGCAGAAAGCCAGGCCGCGTCTGCAAATGCACTTTCCGCGGCACAGGCTGATGCGGAACAGTCCCGCCTGGCTGCGCAGCAAGCGCAGCAGAATGCGGCACAAGCGGACGCCGACAAAGCGGCCATGCGCACCAAATTGTCCGAGCAGTTAAATTCCATCCTGCAGACTCGCGACAGCGCGCGTGGGCTCATCGTCAGCATGTCCGATGTTTTGTTTGACACCGGGAGATTTTCTTTGAAGCCGGGCGCGAGAGAGAAACTGGCAAAAGTTGCCGGTATTCTGCTCGCCTATCCGGGACTCAACATTGAAGTCGGCGG
>PKYX01000544.1:12117-26874 GCA_003132825.1 Acidobacteriaceae bacterium | reverse complement strand
CGTCAGAGGACGAGCCCAGGTGCCAGCAGCATCACGGCAGACCGATCCCGACGGAGTGTGTGCCACTTGTCATCGGGCGATCTTTACAAGCTATCGAAAGACGCCCATGGCGCGAGCCAGTGGACCAGCCGCGGAAGGCTTGCTGCCGGGTGAATTCACGCACGCCCCCTCGGGCGTCCACTATCGCCTGTTCTTGAGAGACGGCCGAGCATGGCTCGCTTACGACCGGCCGCATGCGCCCCCCGAACGCAGCCTCAAGGGGGAGCAGGAGTTCGAGTACTTTGTGGGCTCGGGCCAACGGGGCCGAACGTACCTATTTCAACAGCAGGGTTTTTGGTTCGAGAGCCCGGTCAACTGGTATAGCAAGCAGCGGGTTTGGGACATGAACCCAAAGTCGCTCTATGTGCAGGAAATGCCCTTCACCTTGAAAGTGGACCCAGGCTGCCTGCACTGCCACGCCAGCGCGGTGCAGCCCGTACTACCCGGTGCGAGCAATCACTTCGCGGCGCAGCCATTTCTATACGGAGGCATCACCTGCGAGTCGTGCCACGGAAATCCAGCGGCTCACTTGGCCAGCGCCGGGACGCAGCCAATTCTCGATCCGGCTAAGCTCTCGCCCGGTCGGCGAGACTCGATATGCCTCCAATGCCACCTCGAAGGCGAGACGGCGGTAAATCGCGCGGGACAGTCTTTGGCTGATTTCATGCCGGGCGAGGAGCTGTCCGATTATGTCACCCATTTTGTTCACGCTGGCGAATTGGGCGCCAACGGAAGGGCGACAAGCCAGTGGGAAGCGCTGTTGCAAAGCGAATGCAAGAGGAAGAGCGGGGACCGGCTTACCTGCACCACTTGTCACGACCCGCACAGTTCGCCTATTCCCGAGCAGCGGATAAACTATTACCGGAGCAAATGCCTCACTTGCCACGGCGAGGCGTCCTTCGTCAGCGAACACCATCCCCATGAGCCAGACTGCACGTCCTGCCATATGCCGAGGAAGAAGGCGGAAAATGTCGCCCATGAACAACTGACGGACCACCGTATCCAGCGCCGTTTTGCTTTATCGCCCAAGCAGGTCACCGCACAGTTAGGTGATTTGGCGGCGGTGGGCGGCGCTGTGGTGGGTGATCGTGACCTGGGGCTTGCCTACTTCCAGTTTGCCATGGACGGCGATCAGCAAGCAGGGCAAAGGGCAATGCTGTTGCTCAAGCGGGCTGAGGGCGGCAACGAAGAGCGGCCAGATCCGGATTTGCATACAGCTCTCGGTTTTCTGGAGCATCTATCGGGCAACTCGCAGGCCGCCATGCTGGAGTACCGAGCGGCGCTAAGCGCGAATCCGTCGAGTTCTGTGGCGGCCGGAGATCTGGCGATACTCGAAGCACGCGCGGGTGACGTACGGAAGGCAGTCGCCTTGTTGCGGCCGGCAAGCAAAAATGATCCGGGAGATACCAAAGCCAGCATGGACCTGGCGATTATTCAGTGCGCGATCCGCCACCCGCAGGATGCCATGGAGACGCTGCAACATTTGATCGAGTTCTCTCCCGATGATTTCAAGGCGCGGCAGTTTCTGGCTGCCATCGAGCATAAAAGCCAGGACTGTGGTCCGTAGGCGGCGTATCCAACATCCACCGAATGCGGTTGGAATCAAGGCTGAGCTTGCTCAAGCTGAGCAGCCTTCTGTTTTTCCGCTTGGGCTTCTGCTGTCCGGCCGGCCCGTTCCAGAGCGGCGGCGAGGCCCCGATGAGCTTCGATATAAGTCGGGTCGCTCGAAACCGCTTCCTCGTAGCGCTCGATGGCGTCTGTGATTTGACCCTTGAGCAGAAGCGCGCTGCCGGTGTTAGCTGTAAACGTGGCGCGCTGCCGACTAATCGCCAGGCGAGTGAGATTGGCAGCCTTGTTGCGCTCGGAGGCAGCTTCTAGGTTCTGGCCTTGCTGGGCAAGAATGCCAGCGAGAGTAATGTGCGGTCCGGGCTGGTTTGGCATCAGCTTAATTGCCTTTTGCAGCGCATCGATTGCTTCCGCCAGCTTGTTCTCCTGCTTATAAACACTACCCAGAGTGGCCCAGCCATCACCGTTTTCCGGGCGTAGCTGAAGAGCGATCTTGAGCTCTTCGACGGCATCGTCGAAACGGCCCCTCTGCATGTCCAAAATGCCGAGAGTATAGGGCGGATCGGGAGAACTCGGGTTGAGTCGCGCAGCCAATTCCAACTCTGAAGCCGCCGCGGCGATATCGTCCTTTAGCTTAAGGGCGAGCCCGAGATCGTAATGCAGTTCATAGACCTCAGGCGCAAGTTGTAAGCCCGTCCGGAACTCGCCCACTGCGTCATCAAGGTCACTCTCTTGAAGATAGGCGACTCCCAGATCCTGATGCACGAGAGGGTCGGTGGGAGTCTCTTTGAGAGCGCGCTGGTATAGCGGGATCGCGTCTTTGGATTTCCCTGTCTGCACCAGCGCGACGCCAAGATTGGTCAGCGCTGGCGCGTTATGCGGATCGCCAGCGACGACCTCCTGAAAAAACGGTATAGCCTGCCGCTCCTGTCCGCTGGCCTGGAATGCAAGAGCAAGCTGATACTTTGCATCGCGAGAAGAAGGGTCCCGCGTGAGAACTCGCTGCAGAACGGAGACGGCCTTCGCGTTCTCTCCGTTGGCAATTAGCGCCTTGCCGAACTCAACCTGAACGAGAGCACTTTGGGGAGAGAGCTCGGCAGCGGCCGTCAACTCCTGTACGGCCTCTGAGGTTTTCTGTTGCATAATAAGCGCGAGGCCGAGGTGCAAATGCGCTTCAGCAAAGTTTGGATCCAGCCGAACCGCTTCTTTGAACTGGCTCGCTGCGTCATCCCAGTCTTTTCGCTGGGCTTCAAGCGAGCCGAGTGTGTCGTGCAAAGTTGAATTGTCGGGAGCGGCAGCAAGAGCGCTTTGCGTCTTTGCCATAGCAAGTTCGGTTTGCTGGCTGGCGGAAAGCGCTCGTATATAGAAAATCACCACACTCGCTGGCAGCGGACTGGCGTCATTCCCGTCGAGGGATCGAAACAGAGTCAACGATTTTTCGTGATCGCCCGATTGCTCGTACGCGATGGCAAGATTGATCTGGGCAGTGCGATCGCCGGCTTTGAGCTCGAGGGCGCGTACAAGTTCGTGAATTGCCTGTTTGTATTGGCCGAGTTGCACGAGCACGGAGCCCAGCGCGCTGTGTCCCTCAGCTATATCTGGCGCCAGCAGGACGGCTTTCTCAAACTGTTCTCTGGCAGTGGAAAGATCGCCGCTCTTTTCCGCAGCGTAGCCCGCGTGAAAGGCTGCATCGGCGGATCTAAGCTGCTCTTGCGGGCTGTCAATCGCCGCCAGACTCGCTGCCAAGGTAGTGAAGACAAGCAGAGCGCCAGCGAGTCGGTACAGCCAAGTACGGCACAAAAATCGCATAGTCGTGTTGGCTAGTGAGGAGATTCGAGCTGCGGCGTGCTTGGCTCCTGAATCTGTTCCGCCGCTTTGTACTCCCGCGCAGCATCGTCGGTACGTCCAAGAGCGCGGTAGGCCTGGCCTAGCAGGTAATGCGCCATATAATTTCTCGGATCCATTTGCAATGCATGTTCCAGGTACATTTTGGCCATCATCGAGTTCTGCTGCTTGAGCAAAACTTTGCCCAGCAGGATGAAAGGCGCATTCACATTCGGTTCAAGAAGTATCGCCCGATCCAGGGCTTGCTGGGCGCGGTCAAAGTCTCCGGCGTGGATGTAAGCGTCTCCCAAATGTTCATACACGGCGCCATCGAGAGGATTGAGGTCGCGTTCTTTTTCAAAGTCAGCGACGGCGTCGGCTGATTGTCCTCGGGCAAGCTCGATTTCGCCGAGAAGGAAATGGGCCTGCGGAAGTTGTGGGTTGAGCGCCAGCGCCTTACGCGTCGACTCCTCCGCGACTGGAAGATAGTCGCGGCGCATGAGCATGCGAGCGGCAAGCAGAAAGGCCGGTGCGGAGTCGGGAGCGAAACCATATTGGCCGGCGAAGGCCTTGCGAGCGTCGTCGTAACGGCGAGTGTCCATGTAACAAAGACCTAGCACATAGTTCGGGTCGACATTGGCTTTCGCAACAGAACGATGTGCCTGCTCGAGTAGTGGAATCGCATCGAAAGATTTTCCCTCCCGAAAAAGGCTCACTCCCTCCATTTGCATGGCGTCGAGGTTCTTTGGGTCTTGGGCAGTGGCTTTTGCGAAGGCCGCAGCGGCTTCGGCCATCTTGTCTTTCTGGTAGAACACCATGCCTCGGAGATATTCCACGCCGGCAGGTTCCGGCTGTTCCGCAGCCAGGGTTTCTAGTTTCTGCAGAGCTTGATCTAAGTGGCCGCTGTTAACGAGATCTTCGGCTTGACCCACGGGCGCAACCGGGACGGTTGATTGACCACACGCCGGCAGAGCCAATCCTCCGACGACCGAGAGAAGGCAGAACACGCGCATACGAGAAGACGAGGCAGACCGGGAATTGAACACGATTCTTACATTGTCTCAAGCTTTCGACGCCATGATATCGCTTTTCTGAATTTGAACAAGATGGTTGTTCGGCGCGGGCTAAAATAAAAGTTCCGCGCGATGCTTCTGTTCCGGAAAAGAAACCTGCGTTACGATAGCGCTCCGGGTGGCGTGGCAATTTCTCGTCTGCGCTGCTTGCTAAAAACCATGAAGAACCGGGCGCGCAAGCGACGGCAGTGGCTGGGACCTGCGAGGTGGTACTTTCTGGCGTTTCTCTGCGCCGGTATTTTCCTCGAGGCGATCGGGCAGCGTGCTCCCACTGCGAGTGGCAACAAGGTATCCATTTACCCGCCAACGGCAAACCATCTCGGTCCCAGTTGGTTTGAAGATGTCGCGGCAAAATCGGGCATTGATGTCGTTAACGTAAATGGCGATGCCATCTCGAAATATTACATATTGGAAGCGACCGGCAGTGGAGTCGCAATATTCGACTACGATAACGACGGCTGGCCAGATATTTTTCTNNAATCACGACGGAACCTTTAGCGACGTGACTGCGAAAGCAGGTCTTGCCGATACCGGATGGGGTCAAGGCGTCTGCGTCGGGGATTATGACAACGACGGTTATGAAGACCTGTATGTAACCGCATATGGCAAGAACCGCCTCTACCATAATCAGGGCAACGGCACCTTCAAGAACGTTGCCGAGGCTGCCGGCGTTGCCGGAACCGGCAAGGAGTGGGGAACCGGTTGCGCCTTTGTCGATTATGACCGAGATGGCAAGCTTGACATCGCAGTAGCCAACTACGTCCACTTCGACATAAGAAATGTGCCCGCTCCGGGCCAAGGCCCTGAGTGCCTGTGGCAGGGCACGCCCGTCATGTGCGGTCCTCGCGGACTCCCCAGCGCGCCCAATGTGCTCTATCACAATCTAGGCAACGGCAAGTTTGAGGATGTGAGTGAAAAGAGCGGATTCACGAAGACCTTTGGCCACTACTGCTTCAGTGTTTCGACACTCGACTATGACGAAGATGGTTGGCCCGACATTTACATCGCCTGCGATTCGACGCCTTCGATCCTTTACCACAACAACCATGACGGCACATTCACCGACGTGGCCGCGAATGCGGGGGTCGCGTTCAACGAGGATGGCCGCGAACAGGCCGGCATGGGTTCCACGGTTGCCGACTACGATGGGGACGGCCATCTCGACATATTCAGAACCAATTTCTCCGAAGACACATCGACCCTCTACCACAACAATGGCGACAAGACTTTCAATGACGTGACGGTCGCTTCTGGACTCGGCATCAACACGCTATTTCTGGGATGGGGGGCGATGTTTCTTGATCTGGATAATCACGGGTGGCCGGACCTGTTCGCAGTAAACGGCCACGTCTACCCCGAAGTCGATAGCAATAAACTCGGTTCGAGTTATCGTGAGCCGCGTGCCATCTATCGGAATCTAGGCAATGGCAAGTTCCAGGACATTTCCAGGCAATCAGGCCCAGGGATCACGCAGCCCGCACCCAGTCGAGGCCTTGCCATCGGCGATCTTTGGAACGATGGTCGCATGGAAGCAGTCATCAATAACATCAGCGATCATCCCATGTTGCTCGTGAATATGGCGATGAATCAGAACCATTGGCTCGGGGTGCGGCTCATCGGCACACAATCGAATCGCGACGGCATCGGCGCGCGCGTGACAGTGCGCGGCTCATCGAGAAGTTGGGTTGATGAAGTGCGAAGCGGATCAAGCTACAGCTCCAGCAATGACCTCCGATTGCATTTTGGCCTTGGCCAGGACGCGCAGGTGGAGGGCATCCAAGTGCGGTGGCCTAATGGACGCGAAGAGATCTTTCCGGGAATGCGCGCGGATCAGTTCATAACGCTAAGGGAAGGTACGGGCCATCCGCCACCGTAAAATGAAGATATGCTCTGCGCCGAGGGAGAAGTGGAACTTTGGTCAGCTCGACCTCAGTGATCGGGCGTCGCGCTCTGCAATTGCTGAAGGTTTTCCCTGGCCAGCGCATGAGCGGGATTGATCTCAAGCGCGCGTTCTAGCTGTGCCCTGGCTTCGGCGAATCGCCCCAATTCTGCGAGCGCCGTGCCCAGGTTTGCATGGGCGTCGGCATCCTCTGGCCTGATGCGAACGGCCGCGGCGAAATGCTCCGCGGCTGCAGGGAAGTTTCCCGCAGACGCCAATGCGTTCCCTAGGTTGTAATGCGCGTCAAAATATTCGGGTGAACTCCGCACCGCGGTCTCAAGATAAGCCATCGCGCGATCGGGCTGTCCGAAAGCGATGAGGGCAGCCCCGAGGGCATTGTTCGCGGTAGCATCCTGAGGACGAATACGCAACGCTGCCTGATATTCAGCAATCGCCTCGGCGAAATTGCCGCGCGCCTGCAGCGTTGATGCAAGATTGTAGTGCGCCGCAAAGTCGGTCGGGTTGTTTCGAATATTGTGCCGCGCGAGAGCCTCCTGCAACAGCATTCGTGGGTCGCCTGCTTGCGGATCAAAGTTGCGCGGCAGTACCTGGAGCCAGAGATGAGCCATTTCGTCCTTTGACCGATTGCCGCCCCGCACCCGCACTGAAGGATGATTAGGATTCAGCGCATTTTCCTCGGAATTGTCGTAAACATAGCGCATGCGCACCGTGGTGCCTTTGGGCAGAAACATCGGCTCCGCGTAGCGATATACAGCCTGCCAATTCAAGTCCCATTGCGGAATGTGAATTAAAGTATTTGTGCTGCCGTCGGGCAAGGTTGCGGTTGCCTGCAGATCCTTGCCTAGATAGTGCGCATGAGGGTAGATGGCTAGCAGATCTACGTCGATGGGAAGCGTTAGTTCATCGCTCACGACAAAGTGTTTTTCGCCCGCTGGAATGTCTAGATTAGCGTCGCTCTCCAATTGCAGGAGCATCGGAAACTTCGTGGCGGGCTGGTCAGTGAAGTAGAGACCGATGGCCGGCTGAATCGTCTCCGGCTTGCCCGAAGGCTGCAGGTGGACATTCAGCACCAGGTCCGTCCCTTTGTCTAAACGCAGCGCCATTCCTTCCGGCTCAACGTAAGGAACTGTGCCGGGCTTCCAAAACAAAAAGTGGCTGTCGGGATCGAAAGTTTCCGATTCGATCTTTATCTCCATCCCCTCAAAGCCCGCGCCCGGTTCCTTCTCCCTCTGGCGGGAATTTTGCAGGCGGTCAACAAGAATATTCGCGTGGTGAACAAAGCGTTTGTCGCCGGGGCGAATTTCCACCGCTTTGACCCAGCGGGTGCGGTCAATCGGAACGGGAAAAATGAAATTCCAGTACATGTCGGAGCCGCTGGCAGGCAAGGTGTACGGCTTCGCGGCCTTGAGCACGAGATCAGGCTGGCCGAGTTGCCAACCTCTCACAAACTTCGGTTGCGGCGGCAGGTCTCCCGGATTTCCTTCCGGTGTTCCTTCCTCTACCCATCTTTTTATGGTTGCCATCTGCTCGTCGGAGAGCCGCGACTCGTCGGCGAATTTCAGCGCTTGTGGTTCCGGCAGCCACGGCGGCATGAAACCCGTGCGAGTGACAGTTTCAATCTGCCGCGCGTGGTTTCTTACGTCGTCATAAGTAAGAAGAGCGAAGGGGCCCGATTCTCCGGGACGATGGCAGCGGGCGCAGGATTGAAACACGATGGGAGCAATGTCGCGGTTGAATGTGACTTGCCGGTCCTCTGTGCGCTCCGGGACCGCCTGTGTGCGGACGCCGGTGCCAAGCCGAAAAACCACAGCAAAAGCGAATAAACCGATTCCAGCGAGGGAACATGGCCGCTTCATTGCAGGTCCGAAATGTAACAGCCCACGCTCGCGACCTCTTTCTTGGCAGGCGCGCGCCCCGCCAGGACAGCCTGAATAGCGTCTTCTAATTCGTGGGTGGTTGGCGCAGGACGCGCGCGCCCGAAATTCTCGTAGAGATTATCGATGCGCCCATGATAGACCAGAGCGCCTTTGGCATCGAACACCGCTGCCTCAGGCGTGATCTGTGCGTGCGCCTGCTTAACTAGCACGTGCTCAGGATCGCGCAGGCCTGGAATGGAGTAGCCGAAATCCCTCAAATAATTGCGGATGGTTGACGGCGATTCTGATCCATCGGGGAAAACGAGATAGAACCGGGCATCTTTCTGATGGGTGTCGCTGATCCGCTGAATTGTCGGAGCGTAGCGTCCGGAAACTGGACAGTCTTCCCGGACGAAAACAAGCACAACAAGTTGGCCAGCATTCGATTTGAGCGGATTCACACCTTTTCCGCCGAGTTCCAGGGCAGTCTGCTGGGCCGAGCAAAGGGCCGGAACGAGCGTAAGGAATAGCAGGGTCGGAAGGAACACCCCACCTGATTCCTCGCGCACTTCACGAAAAGAGTGGCCTTTCACTATGCGCCGGAAAACCATGAGAACCCGTCTCGTGTTGCATTCGCATTGTAAGGCAAAAACACTCGGCCGCCCGGCTGATGTTAGCCCTGTTCGTCTGAACCTGTCTACCCGTTCTCCCTCGGATTCCCTGGGATTACAAGACTCTGAAGAAGGGCTTGGGCACGAGTTCAGAGATAGATGAATACATATGCTAACTGGTGACCATGGCACACGTGGACTATTGCGCGCCGCCTATTGAGGGTTTAGGGTTCCGTCCCTGAAGCGGATTCCGCGTGGGATCTTCTGTGGGTAGTGTTCTTGGCCGGTATCCGAGTTGCACCGTGGGCTGCCAGGGTTGCCCGTGTCTCAGGTGCAAAGCTCGAGGCCTATGGCAAACCCGCCAAACTGAAGTGTGGAGGAGACGATGCACTCAATGTCCAGGGCTTATTTGAGATACATGATGGTCGTGATTGTGGTTGCCATCGCCGGCTGGTCAGGCGCAAATCTTTGGGGACAAGCCCTTTACGGGTCGATCTATGGGCAGGTCACGGACAACAGCGGGGCGGCAGTCAAGAACGCTCCCATCACGGTAACAGATGAGACCAAGGGCACCTCGGTGCAAGTAAGCACAAATGACGTTGGCGAGTACTCGGTCCAGCACTTAATTCCGGACGTCTATGATGTAGCCGTTGCCGCACCGGGGTTCCAGAAACAGGAGATCAAAGCTATTCGAGTCTCCGCGGACACCTCGCCAAAAGTGGACATCAAACTTGAGGTCGGTTCGGTCTCAGAGACCGTGACGGTTACCGGTGAGATTCCGGAGCTAAAGACGGATCGAGCTGATGTCGGCTTGGTCCTCGACGAAAAAACAGTTTCGGATTTGCCCAATGCCGGCCGTAACTTTGCCATGCTCGAATTGTTGATTCCCGGAACGCAAGTTATGGGATGGTCACAAAACCATGCCGAGGATGCCGCAGGCAGCCCGACGGTCCAGGTCAACGGGCAACATTTCTCGGGAGTCTCATACGAATTTGACGGAGCCCCTAATACAGACCCCATCCTCGGTCAGATTGTTATCAACCCGCCGCTCGATGCGATTGGGGAAGCTAAGATCTCAACGGCAGCCTATGACGCCCAATTCGGCCAAGCTGTGGCTGCGGTGGTTACGGCCCAGACCAAGTCCGGCACCAACAGTTTTCATGGCGATCTGTTCGATTATCGCCAAACCGATGCCACGGAGGCCAGTAACCCCTTCACCCAAGTCGCGCCAAATCCAATAACTGGCCGTATTATCCCTCCCGCGAAGTACAATCAATTCGGCGCCTCAATCGGCGGCCCTATCGTGAAGGATAAGGCGTTCTTCTTCGTCGATTATCAGGGTACTCGGCAAATTCTAGGGTCTACCGCACTCGTGACGGTGCCGACTGCGCTCGCCCATACCTCATGCCTTGCCGCCGGTAGCACTGGGTGCAACCTAAGCGACTACCTCACGGCTCGCGGGGCGAGCGGGCAGGTATACAATCCTCGCCTCGCTGGAATACCGGCGTTTGCAAACAACTTCATTCCTATAGCGGAGGTTTCCCCACAGGCGCTGGCGCTTCTCGCGCTGCTACCGATGCCCAATACTGGAGCACCGGGGCTAACCACCAATAACTATTCTGGCAGCGGTAATGGCACATCGTTCAACGATTCGGTCGACGTTCGCATTGACGAACAACTCAGCGCGCGTAGCCATCTCTTCGGACGCTACAGCTATTTCAACAACGGAAGTTCATCTACCACCGTCTTTGGCGCTGCGGGCGGACAGGGGTTCTCGTCCCCCACCAACAGCTTCGGTGGCACCGCCGCTGGCCGCAACCAGAGTGCTGTTGCCGGCATGGATATTGCACTAAATTCAACCCTGCTGACCGACTTTCGGTTGGGGTATCTGCGCTATCACGTCAAAACAACAAAGTATGATGGCACCACAGATCTCGCAACCCAGGTTGGAATTCCCGGGCTCAATATCCCCGGCCAGCCGTTTACCGACGGCGCTCCGGCCTTCTATGTCAACAATGCAAGTGGCAACGGTGGCGATGGAATATCAAACTTCGGTTCTTCTCTGAACACCGATGCATGTAACTGCCCTCTGCTCGAAACCGAAGACCAGTATTCGATCGTGAACAACTGGACAAAGATCATCGGGACGCACAGCTTGAAGTTTGGTGTGGATTTGCGCTACGCAAGGAACCTGCGCGTACCCAGCGACAGCAATCGCGCGGGAGAGGTGACGTTCAGCGCCACTGACACGCAAAGCCCAACCGCGGCCGTTCCCGGAGGCTTGGGACTTGCGACCTTTTTGCTCGGAGATGTCACCAATTTAACCCGTTATGTGTCGACCTCAACCAATGCCAAGGAATCTCAAAAGAGAGTGTTCGACTATATCGAAGATAGCTGGCGCATCACTCCCAAGCTGACCTTCAATTACGGCCTGCGCTGGGAACTCTATTTCCCGGAAACTCTCAATGGCAAGGGGCAGGGCGGGTTTGCCAATCTCAACACTGGCGAAATTGAGGTTGCCGGTTACGGGCCCTATGATACGGCTATCAACGTTTCTAAGAACTGGAAGATGATCGCACCGCGCGTCGGACTTGCCTACCAACTGAACCCAAAAACGGTCATTCGGGCCGGCTACGGCCGGGACTACGATGTCGGAGTGTTTGGAACGATCTTCGGGCACGTTCAAACGCAGAATCTGCCCGTTCTTGCCAACCAAAACCTATCGAGCCCCGGTGTGGACCTTGCTGCGTTCAATCTTGCCGTTGGGCCAACCCCCTTTGCGTTTCCCGCGATTCCGTCAAGTGGCCTGATTCCCATCCCCAACAACGACAGTGTAAAGGTCCGCGATAATCCCAACGTCTTTCCCTCGGTCGACGCCTGGAATATTGCGGTTCAGCGCCAACTTACCAATTCATCCTCTGTTACCGTTGCCTATGTAGGGAACAAGGGAACTCACACGTTTTCGGGCGACGGCCAGACGGTCAACCCGAATGAGCCACTCCCGTGCTTTGGCGGGCTTTGCTATAATCCGGCCGCCCCCGCCGGCTCGACGACGCAAACCAGCAATCAGAACCTGCTGAAGCCCTATTTTGCGCTATATGGCTGGACGCAGGGCATTACCTACTATAAAGATGGCTTTGACACGAATTACAACGCCCTCCAGGTCTCGTTCGAGAAGCGATTTTCTCAGGGCCTGCAATTCACAGCGAATTACAACTATCAGAAGGCGTACGACTATCACGGTGAAGATCTCCTCAAGCAATATGACTGGGGGCGCTATGACGATCTTCGCGACAACCAGCTCACGGCTTTCGGCAATTACTCCCTGCCCTTCGGCCACAAACAGAGGTTTGCCAGCAACGTTCCGACCTGGGTTAACTACCTGATCGGAGGGTACCAACTCAGTACGTCGCTGGATTGGGCAAGCGGTTTGCCGTTCAGCGCGGGTTATGCTGAGTGCGGCGCCGACATCCCGTCCGGCCCGTGCAGACCCGACAAGGGAAGCGGGAGTTTCCCTTTAAGCCTCACCTCTTACGACCCGACAACCCACTCGAGGACCTACTTCGTTCCCCCTGGGTTCGGCGGTGCTTTTACGCGCCCGGCACTCGACACGTTTGGTACGTCGCCGCAGAATGCCTTCACCGGGCCTGGCCTTTTCAATGACGATCTGTCATTGATTAAGAACATCCCGATCCGTGAAAGCGTAGCGGTCCAATTCCGGATAGATGCATTCAATGTCTTCAACATCATCAACCCTGGAAATCCAGGCAACACTTGCATTGATTGCACGGCCGCGAGCGGTGCCGGCGTCATCAACAGTATGGCGCTGGGTACAGCTCCGAGGCAGCTGGAGTTTGCGATCATCATCAAGTTCTAAACCCGACAGCCGGATGAGCGCGAAACTCATCCGGCTGGTCGTTTCTGCTTACAGTTGTCTGTCTGAATGTCTAAACAGTTCGTTTCCTTATGCCTGAAATGTGCCTGCAATCCCCGACAATAGGGCAACACGTGTTTTCTTTATCAAGCCGCAAACTGCTTTCTGGTGCTACTTCCGCCAAACAACCGGAGGTCCGAGAGTGTCCTGTCATAGTCCACATTCGACCCTAACGGTTCCGCCGTATCCAGGTAGACATGAACTTCCCGCTGGACTTCTGGGCCGATTTTTTCTGCTGCTTTTGGCGGCGGTCGTGGTCAGCGCCAGCGTCGCCAAGGCCGAGGACACGCGGGTGGTATTGGATCGCAAGGGCAGCACCATTGTTCTCGAACCCTATGCTCCCAATGTAATCCGTGTCACGCTGAGCACACTGAAGGATCAGGCGCTGGCAGCGCCTGGCTATGGATTCGTAGCGTCTCCGTCTGCCGATGGGTGGACCTACCAGCACACGGAAGATGCCGACATATACAAGTCCTCCCGGCTCATCATTTCCGTGGCAGTGAACCACCCGAGGACTACCGCTCCTTTGTCGAGCCAGGTCAAAATAGGAAACTTCTTCCATTCTAGCGGCGAAGCTTGGCCGCCACCAGCGCAGATTACGGTCACAACGCCCGAAGGCAAGACTCTTCTTATCATGAAACGGTGGTTCATGAGGCCGCCCAATCACGAAAGCGGCGATACTGAAATTCTGAGTGACCGGCGACCTTCCGACGCTCCCTTTTACCGGGTCGGCGCGACTTTCGTTTCGCCGAATGACGAGCACTACTACGGTCTAGGGCAGAACCAGGAAGGCTTCCTTGATCATCGCGGGCATAGCGTCGAATGTTGGAGTAACTATGTGGCCGCTGGGGGGGAAAGCTTCTGTGTACCCTTCGCTGTGACCAACAAAGGCTACGGCCTGATCTGGGACAACCCCTCGAAGACCACGGTTGAGCCCGGGTTCAACGAGCAGACCTCGTGGGTCTCTCAGGTGGGCCAACGGGTCTCGTTCTTCGTCATCGCTGGCAACAATACAGACGAAATTTACTCCGGCTATCGGCTCCTTACGGGAGCCGCTCCGTTGCTGCCAAAGGGATCCTATGGATTTATCCAATCCAAGCAGCGGTACAGCACGCAGGACGAGGTTCTTGCCGTGGCCAAGGGCTACCGGGAAAGAAACCTTCCAGCGGACGTCTTAGTTGTCGACTGGTTTTACTACACGAAGATGGGACAGATGGACTTCGACGCAGCCGATTGGCCTGACCCAACTGCGATGAATCGCCAACTTCACGATATGGGGTTTCAGACCATGATCAGCGTGTGGCCACGGTTTCAGCCGGGGTCTCGCTACTATGATCTGCTGGTTAAGAACGGCTGGTTCGAGCACCTCGCCGATGGGACGCCCACCACTCCGACCGATCTGCCCAACGACCACACCGGTTCCAACATCGACACCACGAATCCCCAAGCAGCCCGCTGGTACTGGGACGTCATCCGCGAGAATTTGATCAGTAAGGGCTTTGATGGGATATGGACGGATGAAACCGAGCCGGATATCCCGCCCAACGGGAGTTATCTGTCTATCGGGCCTGGCACGCAATATTTCAATCCCTATCCGCTCTTTCATACGGCCGCAATCTACGACGGATTCCGGCGGGACGAAAGACAGCGTCCCCAGCTACTGGCGCGTGCCGCTTACCTCGGCGTGCAGCGCAATGGAGCAATCATCTGGTCTTCCGATATCTATCCNNACCTGGGACGCGCTAGCGCGGCAGATTCCTGCTGGTCTTGACGTCACGGCGTCGGGCATTCCTTATTGGGCAAATGATATAGGCGGTTTCCTGGATTTACCCCCGTCTCATCATCCTGAGCGCACCCCGCTGATCGACCCCTCGGATGTCCGTGAAAACGTCGGAGGCTACGACGACTATCCGGAACTTTTTGTGCGCTGGTTCGAGTACGGGTCATTTAATTC
>PKYX01000544.1:0-12025 GCA_003132825.1 Acidobacteriaceae bacterium | reverse complement strand
CATATGCGCGCCCTTTTCATGGATTTTCCCGACGACCCGAAAGTGGCCAGCCTATGCGACGAGTACATGTTTGGTCCGGCGTTTCTTGTAGCCCCAGTCACCGAACAGGGAGCGACCAGCCGCATGGTCTATCTGCCGGCGGGCACCGATTGGTACAACTACTGGACTAACGAGCGCGTCCACGGCGGGCAGACTATTAATGTTGCCGCTCCAATCGATACGCTGCCTCTGTTTGTGCGTGCCGGTTCGATTGTGCCTCTGGGAGCGCCAATCGAAAGCGCGAATCAAGTGCAGGAGATCGCCAAGGTGCGCGTGTATCCCGGAGCGAACAGCGACTTCACGCTCTACACGGATGACGGAAAGACCTACGCGTACGAAAAAGGCGACAGCAGCACTACTCATCTGCACTGGGACGATGCCGCACAAAAATTAAGCCATGAGGGAGTCCCGGCGTGGAAGAGCTCGGATGAGCAGATCCTCGAAGTCACGGGGCGTTAAACCCTTAGGCCAGAGGCACGGCGTTTCTGTAAGGCTTAGAACGGCGCGGTCCGCAGGGGATGATCCAGGCACTCGAAGGCCGCCAACCGGCAAAGGACAATTCAGATGAAAGCACAGACAGTGAACAAAATCGGCTGTTCGACAGATGGCCGTTCTGGCTGGTTCGTCTGCTTGATACTGCTCTACGCGATTGCGCAGCCGTCACCACTAAGAGCGCAAATTCTTGGGAAACTGCCCCCTCTGCCTCCGATTACCGTCGCCCAGGCCGAGGACGGGCTCACGGCAAGAATTGGCGATGAGAGCCTTCACGTTTCGGTTTGTAAAGACTCCGTAATCCACGTGGTGGCGAGCCCAAAGTCGCTTGATTCCATGAAGCACGAGCGGCCCTGGATGCTTGATCCCAAGCAATCGTGCCCCGGAGCGCAGTTCCAGTTCTCACAAGCCGGTGATATGGCGACCCTGACAACCGCGACTTTGAAGGTGGAGTTTTCACTTATACGCGGGAACCTGAGATACAGCAACGCCGGAGGCGAAAAGCTGCTACAGGAGAGGGATGCGGTAGCCCGCACTTATGAATCCGATCGAGTAAATGGGGAGGACACCTACCACGTAACCGATCGTTTTCGGCCCGACGCCACGGAGGGTTTGTATGGCCTAGGCCAGCACCAAAGTGGAATGTTCAATTACCGCGGCAGCACGGTCGAGCTGGGGCAGAACAACACCGATGTCGCCATTCCTTTCTTGGTTTCCAGTAAGGGATACGCGCTGCTGTGGAATACGGCTTCATTTACATATGCCGATAACCGGTTTCCATTAGAGTTCAGCTTCAGTTCATTGGCTGGTGACGCGGTCGACTATTACATGATCTACGGGCCTGAGATGGACCAGATCATTCACGAATATCGCAGCCTGACAGGGCATACGCCCATGCTTCCAAAATGGGCCTACGGTCTGTTTCAATCGAAGGACCGTTATATTTCCCAGGACGAGATTCTTGAAGTTGCGCATCGCTATCGCGAACAGCACATTCCTCTCGATGCCATCGTGCAGGATTGGTTTTGGTGGAAGACCGAAGGCGATCCCATCTTCAATTCCAATTACCCCGATATTCCCGGGGAACTAAAGACGCTGCATGACGAACATGTTCATGCGATGATCTCAGTCTGGGGCCTGTTCGATGCCAAGGCAGAAAACTTTCAGAAGCTTGCGGCCCTCCACTGGGACGTGCCCAATACCCACGTCTACGACCCCACCAATGCGAAAGCTCGCGATTTCTACTGGGAGAATTTAGCCGGCAAGCTTTTCTCCCAAGGCTGGGACGCCTTTTGGCTGGATAGCGCGGAGCCAGAAGAATATTGGCCGCACTCGGGAGACGCCGTTCTGCGCGACAAACAACTGGCAATCGGCAGCGGTGCGCTCTACACCAACATCTTTCCTTTTATGCACACAACCGGAGTCCAGCAACATTGGAGGGCAACGACAGATCAGAAGCGGGTCTTCCTGTTGACGCGATCCGCTTTTCTAGGCCAGCAACGCGTAGGGGCAACGGTCTGGTCCGGCGATGTCTATAGCACATACTGGGCGCTCAGCCACCAGGTGCCGGCCGGCCTGAATTTCGCGCTATCCGGTTATCCCTACTGGACCACCGACATTGGCGGATATCATCAGCCTTTCGATCGGCCGCCCGAGGACCCTGGGTATCAGGAACTCTACACGCGTTGGTTTGAGTTCGGCGCCTTTTGCCCCATCTTTCGCACCCACGGTCACCGCGCCCACAATGAGCTGTGGACGTACGACAAAGTTGAACCCATCCTTCTCAACTACGACAAGCTCCGCTATCGTTTGATGCCCTACATCTATTCGCTCGCCTGGCGAGTAACGGATCAGGATTACACTATCCAAAGGCCGCTGGTTATGGATTGGCGCACCGATCCGAAAACCTGGAACATTGGCGATCAGTTCATGTTCGGGCCCGCCATTCTGGTCGCTCCCGTGCTCAAGCAGGATGCGACGCACCGCACGGTTTACCTACCAGAATCCCCGCTGTGGTACGACTTCTGGTCAGGGGCATCCGTGAAAGGAAGCCAGGAAGTTGAGGCTGAAGCTCCCCTCGACCGCATTCCTCTATTCATCCGCGGGGGCTCCATTGTGCCTTTCGGACCCGAGATCGAGTATGCGGACGAAAAGCCGGCCGGTCCCATTGAGCTGCGCATTTTCCGCGGGGCCAACGGTAAGTTTGATCTCTACGAAGATGAGGGAGACACTTACAACTATGAAAAAGGTGCTCACGCCCTGATTCCGTTGCGCTGGTCCGAGGCAGACAAGACACTGACGATAGGAGATCGCCAGGGCGAGTATTCCGGCATGCCTCAGCAGATCACGTTGAACATCGTTTGGGTATCGCCGGGCCACGGCGTGGGAGAAATGGTGGAAACCAAACCGGACAAGGTTGTCAACTACGACGGAAAAGCAATGTCAGTCGAGGCACCGTGATCAAGAAGTGCACAGAGTCGGGAAAAATCTTTGTCGTCCGAGCTGCTGCAAGCGAATACTGGCAACTCCACAAGTGCCAGAACGATTTGCCACAGCTGCAAACTTTAGGGATAAGGGCGAGGTGGAGCGCTATGATTCCTAAGGCGAGGTGGCTACTCTACAGGTCAATGATTTTGATTCTGGTGTCCTTTGGTCTTTTGGTGCCTTCGGGCCTGCAAGTGAGGCTCTCGAGCGAAACGCTGCCCCCGGCAAGAATCGACGATGAATTGAAGGAAATGATTGGGCAGTCAGATTATCAAAAACTTGGCAGCCGACTGGAGAAGGTGAACGCTGATATCGTAGCCAAGGGGCTGCATAATTTTCCTGGGTCAAAGGAAAAGCTCCTCACCGGATATGCCTATGGAGAGTATTACGACTGGGATCTCTACTTTGAAAACGTCTATCTTTCCTATTTCGGCGTGAGCCAATACAACTACAGCAATTTCAAGGTGTTTCTTGAGCGCGAACAGCCGGACGGTTTCGTGTCCCGCACCCTCGGCATTGTCAATCCCAGACCCACGCAGATGTTTAAGCCTTTTCTGGCGCAAATTGCAATCTTGGGTTCCAAGCAAAATGGGAACGACTACGAGTGGCTCCGCGAGCGGTACTACGAGCGCTTGCAGAAATATGTCGCGCGATGGTTCCAGTACGACTCGGACCACAATGGGCTGCCGGTTTGGAATAGTTCAGACGCCAGCGGCATGGACAACGAACTTTCCCGCGCTGGCGACTTGGATTCCTTTCAGGATGAAGGAGTCGATCTGGCGTGCTATCTGGTTCGCGAACTGCAATCCATGGCGATCATCGCCGGCAAATTAGGCAAGACCTCCGATCAAAAGATGTACGCTGAACATGCCAAACAGCTCTCCGCATTGATTAACGCCGTCTTCTGGGATGAAAAAGACGGCTTCTACTACGACCGCAATGAAAAGACGGGGAAAACGGTCAGAGTAAAATCCGTAGCAGGGTTCACCCCGCTATGGGCTGGCGTCGCTACTCCGGAGCGCGCCAAAAGGCTCGTCGAAGAGCACCTCTTGAACGAAAAGGAATTTTGGTTGAAATACCCGGTCGCTACCTACGCACAAACCGAGCCTGACTACTACCAGGGGACCCGCAACGGAGAGTGCAACTGGCGCGGTACGGCCTGGGTCCCCATCAACTACATGATCTTCCACGGCCTCTTGCGGTACGGATATACCGACGTCGCCAGACAATTGGCACTCAAGACCTTCCGCCTGGCCATGGACGAAAATCCGGTGACTCGGGAATTTTACGACGCCGATACGGGCAAGGGGAACGGCATGAAACCATTTTGGGGATTCTCTAGCTTGGCATACGTCATGCCGCTTGAATACCTGACTCAATACGACGCAACCGACCTGGACGCACCGGCAAAGCCGCTGGTTCAGACAGAACTGGGGATAAAGTTTCCGTGAGTCTTGGTAGGTCTGTTGAGGGTATTATCGCGCGGCCACCTTCGCGTCGACTTCTCGGGAACAGCGCCAAGTC
The DNA here is from genome assembly GCA_003132825.1 of Acidobacteriaceae bacterium. GTDB lineage: Bacteria > Acidobacteriota > Terriglobia > Terriglobales > Acidobacteriaceae > PALSA-270. Next base: position 7,486 of record PKYX01000544.1, on the reverse strand, counting down.
GTTGATACCTCAGCAGATTCTCTGCGACCTTGAGTTCGGCGTTCCTGCCCCTAGACTAGGAAAACAGTGCTTGACAGTTGTTTCCACTTCACGGTAACGTTTCGCCCCATTAGAGCGAAACCATTTCCGCATCGCGGTTTCATAGTACATCTCTTGATCACGCGGATGAGGTGAAACCGGGAAGCAGGACCATGGGAACAATAGCTGAGTCGATCATCGCGGGGCCGAAAGAGAATTCCTCGTTCACCGACGCTGAAAAAACGACGATCCTCCGTGAACTGCGCAATATTCTTGACAGTCAGCCTTTTCGGAACAGTGTGCGCGGCAAGCAATTCCTCTCTTATGTGATTCAACACAAGCTGCAAGGACGCGACGAGTTTCTTAAAGAGCGAATGATCGGAATCGAGATCTTTCACCGCAAAGCGGACTATCCCACTGCGGACGATTCCGTGGTTCGAGTGCAGGCAGGTGAAGTTCGGCGGAGGCTGGAACAATACTACTATGCTGCGCCAAGTTCATCACCGGTCCGCATTGAACTTCCGCACGGCTCGTATGCTCCTGAATTTCGTTGGGAAACCGCGCCGCCATTGGACACAAAGACAGCTCCCTTGCCGCAGAAGAAACGCCGCCTGTCCTGGGGAGCTATTGGCGTGGTCGTTGTCGGCCTTGTACTTCTGGCGGGTCTCGTAGGAAGACTTCCCAACCGTACGCCCAAGGGCTCCGCCCTGGAACAATTTTGGTCTCCGGTTTTTGCCACTTCGCAGCCAGTGCTGATCTGCCTGGCCAGACCGGTGTTCTACCGACCATCGCTCGAGCTTTACCGGAGATATTCAAAGACTCATCCCGGCACCTTCCAGACCGAAGTGGAAAGATATGACCAACCCCTTCCTTTGGACCCAAAGGAAAGGCTGGTCTTCGGCGACCTGCTTATTTACCACGAATACGGTGTGGCCGATGGCGACGTGTACGCGGCAGCCCAGCTTTCGGCGCTGTTCGACCACATTGACAAGCCTAGCCAGGTCCGAATTGGGCCCAATTACTCGTTTGCAGATCTTCGCAATTCCCCGGCCGTGCTGGTGGGAGCTTTCAACAACCGGTGGACGCTGCAGATGACCGCCAACCTGCGTTTCGCGTTTGTGGAAGAGAACGGAAACCTTAGGATTCAGGAAAAAGGTCCTGCGGGCAGCTCCAAATCCTGGGTACGCGGCTCTGAGCAAATCGGGGAAGACTTTGCCGTTGTTACCCGGTTGCTGGACGCTAAGACCGGCCAAGTGCTAATTGCGGCCGCCGGATTGGGCGCGCATGGGACGCAAGCAGCCGGTGAGTTCATTTCCCGGCGCGACTATCTCGAAGAGGCCTTTCGGACGGCTCCATCGGACTGGCAGAAGAAAAATCTACAAGTGGTCCTGGAGACCACCGTGACCGATTCGGTGGCAGGCCCGCCTCGCGTTATCGCCACCTACTTCTGGTAACGCGGCCTGCACATCGTGGTCCAGGTTTACTCTTTATGGAAATCCGCTAGAAGCCGCGCTGCAATTTTCTTCAAAGCTTGCGTCTCTTGAAACCCACCATCTCCTTTACCTCCGGTACGTTGTTTCCTTCCCGCAATACATACAGCCGATTCACCTCAAGGTTCTTGAACACATCCAGCTGGCTAGAGGGCCAACGAACTTCCACCAAATCGACCATGGTGGCCTGGTCCAAACCAAAATGAAGGCGTAAGTCGTTTTGCGAATAGTAGCCGCTTCCGCTATGGACCTCGTCAACCTGCACCAGAGGCACTCCCGACGCTGGCGTCGGCCTCGCTACCACTCGCACGCGCGCGCCAATTCCGGTACGGTTTGACTTGACTCCGACAGTTTTGATTTTGATCCAGTTTCGACGCCCCTCCGAGTCACACCGGAGCAGTTGCGGCAGAGAATTGACACAGTTCACCACCACATCGAGATCACCGTCGTTGTCATAATCCCCGAAACAGCAGCCGCGAGCGGGGACCGCAGCGGTTATGCCCGGCCCTCCCTTTTCGCTTACATCCTCAAATCTCTCATTGCGCAGATTGCGATACAGGTACTTGGGCTCGGCGTAGGGCGCTTCCGTCTTGGAAGTATTCACCTCGGGATAAACATGGCCATTCGCCATCAAAATGTCCAGCCAGCCATCATTGTCCATATCAAAGAAACCGACGCCCCACATCAGATAACGGGTGTTAAGACCGAGCCCTGACTGATAGGTCTGGTCATCAAATGCGCCGCCGCCCAGGTTCTTGTAGAGCGATGCGGTATCGCCCGCAAAATTTGTTTTCACGATATCCAGATTGCCATCGTGGTTGTAGTCCCCAATGGAAACGCCCATGCCGGCTTGCGGCTTTCCATCGGGAGAAAGTGCGGCTCCGGCCTCGATGGCCATATCCACAAAGGTTCCGTCTTTCTGGTTTCGATAGAGCGTAGCGGCGTTTGAGTCGTTGGCGACATAGATGTCGGGCCAGCCGTCGTTGTCCAGATCGGCGACGCACACGCCAAGGCCATACACACCGGTTGTGCCCCATATTCCGGATTTCTCGGAAACATCGCTGAAAACCCCATTTCCGTTGTTGTGGTATAGGACGTTTTTTCCGCCGGGGAGTCCTGGCGGGCCGCAGGCAACGAGGATTCCCTTGTATGTGCACGGACCCGATTCCGGAAGAGGGGCCGTCTTCAGATCGAAATCAATATAGTTGGCTACGAACAGGTCCAGGTGACCGTCGCGGTCGTAGTCGAGGAAGGCACAGCCGGAGTTCCAACGGGTTCTGGTCTGCAACAACCCGGACTCTACCGTCACATCGGTAAAGGTTCCGTCTCCGTTGTTATGAAACAAGACATTCTGCCCGTAGTAGGTGACAAACAAATCATCGTAGCCGTCATTGTCGTAGTCTCCGACGCAGCAGGCTTGTCCCCAACCGGTGCGGATTTCCAGGCCCGAACCCTTCGTGACGTCGGTGAAGGTGCCGTCGCGGTTGTTCTTGNNCGCAGCAGGCTTGTCCCCAACCACGCCTTCCCAGCCCAGCTTGTGCCGTCACGTCTGTAAAAGCCCCGTCCCGATTGTTCTTGAATAGATGACAAGTGGGCTCGTTTCCTCGGGCAAAATTTTCCAGGCGCCAACCGTTCACCAAAAAAATGTCGAGCCAGCCATCTTGATCGTAGTCGTAGAACGCAACACCGCAACCGGTGGTTTCCAGGAGGTACTTGTTCTTATTCTCGTCGCCATAGATGGTTTTCGCGTTGAGGCCAGACCCAGCCGCCACATCGACAAACTGCACCCCGAGTGGGGTATTCATGATCGGGGATGGCGGCCCGGGCGCCATGGGTTCGGGCTGGCTGTCGTAGGACCGCTGGGAACCCGCAACGCCTTCCTGCTGCGCGGCGAACGCCCATCGCGGTTTGGCCATGCTCAATACGTCGGCAAAGGTCAAGACGAGTGCCGTCCGGCTTAGAGATTTAAGGAATTGGCGGCGACTCCCCAAAGGATGGACCATGAAAGAAGAATGTCTGGACTCGACTGCGAATTAGTATTTTCCCCGGGTTCGCCCGGAGCCGTTTTATCGGTCTCAGAGGAGCGCTTCGGGCTCGCCGCCGCGTTATTACTCTCGCCAGAGCGGCGGGTNNACCTAAGAGACGACGCTCCTGCGAACCGGGGCATCATCTACGACTACGCCTGAAACACAGACCGGATCGGCCCGAGCCCACGCCGATCGCCTCGTATAATCTTGTTAGGTTTCTCATAGCCGTGATCCGCGGTGATCCCCCGAGACCCAGGCGGGAGCGCCAACAAGGAAATCGGTCCCTCGGATAGGCCGGCCCGCGATTTGTCAGCGCGCCCGCCATCGAAAAACGAATCATGGGCCATAAGGATGCCTTGCTGTATTGCAACTGTGACCGCCTCTGTTCGGCTGCCGACTTCCAGCTTTGCAATGATATGCCTGACATGGTTACGGACGGTGAAAGGGCTGACTTGGATTACGCGGGCGATCTCCTTATTGGTTAAGCCCTTTGAGACCATTTCCAGAATTTCTAATTCGCGCGGACTAAGACTCAAGCGAGGCGTTCGTTCGGAGATTCGGGCCATGATCCATTGCGGGAGGTAACTGCTTCCCGAGTGGACCGCATGAATCGCCTCAATGATCTCACCGCAAGATGTGTCTTTGCGGAGATAACCCCTTGCTCCCATTTCGACCGCCCTGCAAACTTCTTCGTCGGGCTCAAAGCTCGACAGAATGATTGCCTGGGGTGGACTAGGAAGTTTTTGTGATGCCAGCAAGGTTTCGATGCCGCTCATTCCCGGCATGTGAAGGTCCAACAGCAATACCTGGATCGCACAGTGCTTCAGGAAAACTAATGCCTCCTCGCCACCTGGCGCCGCGCCAACGACATTTAGCCCGGCTTCGGTTCGGAGAACGCTGCTAAATCCCGCACGCACCACTGCTTGGTCATCTACGATGAGAAGTCGAATGGATTCTTTTGCCGTAAAGTCTCCAATTGAGATCTGCGAAGTACCGGCGACACAGATAGTTAGGGTGATTTGTCACGCCCACGAACCAAGCGCCCTTGCCCTGATGGCAGACTTGCTCTTCAGAGACTCCGGTTCTCGAAGCCACTGGGGAACACCCACGGCTTAGCACTGTAATCAGCGGCGAACGGCACCAGCTCGCTGTCGCAACAAGCCTCCCATCGAAAGTCGGCATTTTCAAGTAGTTCACGGTGTATTACAGGTAGGTAACAGGCATTGTTCCAGCCAGCTCCCAACCCGAATAAGGTACTTACCTCGAGCCCGACTCATTTGGCTCGGGCTCGGAGCGCTGGCTTGCTTCGTCACGATGCGAGCCTGTGTTTCCAAGAAGATAGCTCGGCCGTTGGTACTTTTGCATGCTCGGGTACGAACAATGGAATACCAGATCTTTGCCAATCCCGTGACTCTGGGGCCTCCTACGCCAGCAAGGTCCATCTGAAGCTGGCTGGCCGGAAGATCGGTTTGGAGACAAATGGTCAGCCCGCAAGCCTGGGGGTGGCGACCAGCTGAAACTAATGCAGCAGGTCCAGTTACCACCGCCATAGGTGTATATGGCAACGCGCCGATCGGGTCCAAGTGTTGGGAGCGCCCCCATGAATCCCTTTTTCTACAGCGAGGAAGCAGGGGCAAAAGGGCTGCCGTCCCTTTCCCCTGCACTCCAAATCCCCGCTCAACCCAAGCCTTCGCTCCGCTCCGGACGTTTTCAGTTGACGATGCCGAACACTTCCTGCACAATNNGCTTCCCTCCGGAATCGATGTTCACCTTCACCGGAATGCCCACAATTGGCGTGGGTTTGAGCTTTCAGCCTTTTCCGGCGTTTTCCGAGTAAGCGGGTACCTGTTTTACTCGTAGCCTGAGGAGTGCGAGGGTCCATGATCGTGGAGCATTGACCCATGGATGGTGTTGGAAAGCGGGAATGTGGATGCGTCCCTCTGCTGGACTATAGGTCGAACGACTATGGAGAAGTCTCCTCACTGTTAGTTGCCGGGCGGCGGCGGAACAATTCAGGCGTTTGGGACTTCGGTTGATGCTGACTGGCCCCATTGCCTGGGCAGGCAACTGGCCTCGACCTGGGATGTGGAATGGCGTACCTATCCCCCAAGCATTGACCGAGCGCGGCTTCAGTGTGTATGGAGTGGGAAGCCTCACCCACGATCGTCTCAGCGTTCTAAGCGCGCTTTCCAGGCGTTCCTGTTCAGTGCGCCTCTGTGCATGGTCACGTACTTATCCTCCGGCGTGCTGCGAAAAAGCTGATAGTTCAAGGTTGTCATTAGTATGCCCGGAGCGAGTTGTGATTGGGTGATGCCGTCTCCCCGGTAGTAGATGCGGGAATCCCCATCGGAGAATGCTGGAACCCCCAACACGGGAGGCAGCACCTCAGTGGCGGACTGGATCGGCGGTGCCGAACAACCGGATGACGTGACCATCCTTCTCGCCCGCGCTCGTTGAGCCCTCATTTCGCATTCATCAATTCACGTAGTGCGAGCTTCCTTCTTGAAAAGCGATTTTCATCCAGCGTGGCGATCCAACACCAAATTATCGGTGAGTCCTTCTCCTATCTTCAACCGTTGCGGCCGCTTTGGCCGGAGTGGCTAGGGGACAAACCGGGGGATCCTCCAGGTCCACCGAGTTGGCAATCGTCGCTCTGAAACGATCTTGGCGCCAACTTTTCGCTGGAAAACGGGGCGACAGGCAGGAAGAGGAAATTGGCCCGGTTCAATTCACTGCGGAACGGTATGCTCAAAAATTGTGTATTCGGTACGGATCGGGCCTCCGAAGTGGACTGGATCAAAGCCGAAGACAATTACATTCGCATTCACGCGCAGGGCTCTTCTTACCTGGACCGAGAGACTCTCTCTCATCGCTCTGCGGCCGCTTGGATCCCCAGCGATTCATTCGCGTGCCCCGCTCTGCGGTAATCAATGTCGACAAAGTGAAGTCCATTTTCCGCTGAACCGGAAGGAGGTCGCGGTAACTACCGGTGAGTATGAATTGGTCTTACAGGGTGGGGTACGAATCGCGACTTAGCCACTTAGCCGCACNNGCGATGAATTCTTTTCCCGGCTAGGAGACGCCAGACCGGCTTCACCGGATTTCAAGAAGAGGTGACTCTATCAAATTTATCGCTCGGCGACACTGATCGACCTCTGGCCAGAAGTGGGACGTATGCGAACGGTATGAATTTACCCAGCAAGCCAGGCGGCCCATCCCAAACACAACGACAACAGCAGGCCAAAGATGGCCGCGGGAGGAGCAAATGACTTGTAGTTTAGGACCAGGCCCACAAGTTGTGCTTTCGGAGACGGACTAGTGGATGGGCCCAAAGTGCACGTTCTCCGGAGCGGAGGGCTCGTCGAGAAACTGAAGCGTTGTGAGCGGTCCAAGGTCGGCGGGCGCAGTCCAGGATACGAGCGCCCACACCACTTCCTTCGATGGCGTCAACTCCAGCGCCTGCAGAGTGCCGGTGCGCTCTTCCGGCTTTGTGTTCCACTCGTTCACCCAGTTGCTGACGACGGTATTGCCGTTCGGCAGCGGCCAGGCCTGTTGGAAGGTCGAGAACCTGTAGTCGGGAACATCGGACTGAGCGAATGTCCACACCGCATCTCCACGGCGGGTTATTTCGCGCACACCGATCCTGTCGGTGATCAAGAGGTTGCCATTCAAAAGGGGTGTGACGCCCCAGGGGGCGTCGGCCGGGAACGACCACAACTCGTTGCCGTCGAAGTCGTACTCCACCACTTTGTTCAATTGCGTGTTGGCGACGACCATGGTTCCGTTCGGGGTGAGCCGGACGTGACGGAACTGCCCGTGCGCGCCGACCGGATGCCTGGTGGGAAGACCAATCTCCCGCTCCGTGACACCGGTGACGATGTTCACCACGCGCGCTAGGGCGGGATCGCCGTTGATGACGAACAGTACGTGGTCGCTTCCAATCGGCACCGC
>PKYX01000056.1:3284-3451 GCA_003132825.1 Acidobacteriaceae bacterium | reverse complement strand
CCGAATATGAACCCGTCGACGCCACCTTGTCGGGATGTTTGATTTCAACTTTAGGCATTTGGTGCGCTCTCTGTGATACAAGTTGCCCAACATTCAGATTGTGCTCTGACGATGGTTTACCAAGAGTGGCATCTGGACCGATTACCTGAGATGGATGTTCACTCAGC
>PKYX01000056.1:0-3239 GCA_003132825.1 Acidobacteriaceae bacterium | reverse complement strand
CGAAATCGCCGTTCGAGTTCACAGGAGGAAATCCCTGTCTGGATTTCGCCGACACCGTCGACGACCGCATCAGTGACCATCCCCGGGAACTGCTCACCGACTATGGACGGCTTCTGCAGTGGGGAGAAGAGGCCGGTGTGATCACCGCAAGGACTGCGGAACGCCTGCGTCATCTGACTTCCGAAGCGCCTGGCAACGCCCTGATCACGCTGCGCACCTCGATACGGCTCCGCGACACGATTTACGACATCTTCTCGGCGGTCGCGCAGCGACGGGTGATACCGAGTACGGCCCTCGCGATCCTCAACAAGGCTGTCCGCCAGGCAGCGCGACACACCCAACTCGTCAACGCCAACCGGCGGTTTACCCGGGAATGGATCGAACCGGAAAGCAACCTGGACTCGATGCTCTGGCCAGTGAGCCGAGCTGCGGCAGAGTTGCTGATTGGCGAGGAAATCGGCTACGTGCGGCAGTGTGCGTCCGAGACCTGCTCCTGGCTGTTCTTGGACAAAACCAAGAACCATAGGCGCCGTTGGTGCGACATGAAGAGTTGTGGCAACCGCGACAAGGCCCGGAGATATTACCAGAGGCAAAAAGCAGGCTCTGGTTGAGGCGCAGTCTGCTCCTGTGTTGCGAACATCGAGTGCTGGCACAGCAGTGCCCAACCCCAAAAAAACGGCGCGTTGTGTGCGACATCTACCGGTTGGCCGCGTGTCGCCCACGAAACCGGCATCTCGGGTATACGACAGTAGTAACCCTCCCCTGCGCCAGGCTCGCCTGTCCGTGAAGCGGGCTGGGGCTCACCCACTCCGCCCTGCCCAATAGCTGTAGGGACTCCATGTATGCCCAGTATTGCAATCAGTAGTAGCCAGACACCCGACATCAATAGACTCCTCATTGACACGTTACCGTTGCGGAGCGATTGGCCGTCTCCGACGGATATGGGCTGTTGCTGCGGAATATCTGCACGCTCCAGTTTATGTTCGCGCTCTTGCACCGATTGTTCGTATACCCAATATAGTTATCGTCATAGCAGATCTCTCCTGATGGGCACGCCGGCGCAGAGTACGTGTACGGGGAGCCCTGTGTCTCCACGGTCGGGGTATTGCTGCTCGTGGGCGTCACAATGGTATCGGTTACGTTTACCTCGTCGTTGCCGCCGACTGCTGGCGCGCGGCAATTTCTCGAATGTCCAGGGAGTCGGTTCCGGCGTGTTCGAATGCAGGCTTGATTTCGGGCCCGGATACCGAGTGTATTTCGCCAAGCACGGAAAGCGTCTGGTAATTTTGCTTGGGCGGCGGCGCCAAAAAGCGTCAGCAGCGCGATATCAACGCCGCCCTTGCCAATTGGCAGGACTACAAACGGAGGAAGTAGGAGACCACAATGCCCCTGACTCGCGATTTCAAAGAGACGATCCGTGCCCGTGCCGCGCGCGATCCCAAGTTCCGCAAAGAACTCCTCCGCGAAGGCGTCGAATGCATGCTCACCGGCGATACTGCCACCGCGAAAACCATCCTCCGGGATTACATCAACGCGACCATGAGCTTCGCGGAAGTTGCGGAAGCCACACATATTCCTTCGAAGAGTCTCATGCGGATGCTAGGACCGACCGGCAACCCGCGCGCGAACAATCTTTTCGAAATTGTCAGTTTCCTGCAGAATCGCGAGGGCGTCCGCCTCCATGTCAAGCTGAACTCGCATAATGAAGCGGCACGGAAATTCCGGCCGCGGCTTCGGATCTCGGAGCGTTAGGGGGCGGCCCGTCTGAAAATTGTTTCACACACTATCGTCGAACAGCGGGATGGATGTATGATCAGTGCCGTTTTTGAACCAAAAAGGAGATCCCGGTGAAAATGCTCGTTCGCGATGATAGGCTTCGGCGTTCGTATCTGTGCTATTTCCACACGTTCGAAAACAAAACAGGAGCCAAGATGAGAAAAGCTCTGTGCACCACTCTGTTTGTTGTCACGCTGCTAACCACGCTTCCCGCCCTTGCGCAGAATCCGAATTATGATTACGTATCGGTATGGCGCGTCACTTATTACGAACTCAAGCCCGGTCAGTCCGAGGCTTTCTGGAAGGATTTTCGCGAGAACCTGAAGCCTTCATACGATGCGGTGAAAAAGGAAGGCATCATCACNNTCGCCAAGCATTACGGATCGCGAGAGGCCATGATCGAAGCCGGAAAGAAACGCAACGAGATACGCGAAGTGGTTGCCAGTAAGTTAGCGCGCGAAGTGATGCCGAAATAGGAGTCGAATCACAAGAGCGGCAGAACCGCTGGAGGCCCCGAATGTTGTTTGAGAAACATTCGGGGTGATACCACTTTCACACTCATGCGGCTAACACTTGTAGCTTTCGGAATCCCGGCGGATGCGTTCTGGCCGTATTTCACTGGCATCGCTCTTCTGGCAATCGGGCTTATAAAGATTATCAACGACGAGCTGCCGCAAAAACGCAGGCTCGACAAGGTCATGCCATTCGGCCGTTTTGCTCGTCGAACGCGGCAATACCTGATAGCACAACCGGCTTGTGGTTAGGAAATTCCGCGATAAGCGTGAGCCGGCCTCCCATGGCTTCCACATAGCTCCGGAGTGTGGAAATCAGAAGAGCACTGCGCTGTCCCCAGCCGGGAGACCTGATCCTCGCCGATCCCGAGGGTTTCCGCGATGCGCTCCTGCGTGAGTTTGTGCGCGCGGTGCAGTTCGCGGAGCGACAGGTCCTCGGCTAGGAGCTGGGCCGCACGGCTCTCGATCTTCTTCCGTCGCGTGGGGCTGACTTGCTTAATTTTCTGATCCAAGGTCCTCCATTGTGGTTACTTCCCTTCTTTTTGCTTCTGCCTGTTCCTTTCCTTCTTGACGCGGGCCAGATGAGCTCAATAGCCCCCGCCTATACCCCTTGCTTCATGCCGGTTTACCCCGGCGCACCAACATCGCGATAGCGCTGACAATCCCGTCCAGACCCCGAGCGGGCGGCGCGGTTTCGGTCGCACGTACTTTTCGAGTGTGGGAGAATGTGTATTTCCCAGAGAATGCAAAATTCTTACGAGAAAGGACCAGCGATCCGCTCGGCCCCGAGTCTTGCGACGCTGCTACCGTGAGGGACACAGTGAAGCGTAGATAGGGGTATAGGCGGGGTGGGCTATCGAGCTGCGGCATGTCCAGAAAAAAGAAAGAGAAAGGCTGATGTGTTCAGTGGGAGGTAAGCCCACCGAGGCAAAAGTCAGAACCTCGTAGCTT
>PKYX01000326.1 GCA_003132825.1 Acidobacteriaceae bacterium | reverse complement strand
CAGTTCACTTCATATCAGGAATCTTCGCCCTTCAGGGCGGAGAGGTTCAAACTGACTGGTTTTCCCGTGGCTTGCCAAAGCCATAGGGGGCGAGGAGTCCTACTCTTGAAAATTCTGGTCTGCATGAAGCAGGTGCCGCAGAAAGATGCGCCGCTCAAGCTCAACGAGCGAGGCACCTGGATTCGGGAAGATGTTTCTTACGAGATCAATGAGCCGGACGCGTACGCCCTCGAAGAGGCCCTGCGGCAGAAAGAGAAACATGGAGGGGAAGTCGTTGTAATCACCGCCGGCCCGGCGCGCGCGCAACAGGTGCTGCGCGAAGGCCTGGCCAAGGGCGCCGATCGCGCCATCCATCTGGAAGACAATGCCTTTGCAACCCTCGACGCCTCGAACACCGCCCGGGCTTTCGCCGCTTCTATCAAGGATGAGCGCTTTGACATCATCTTCACCGGCCTGCAATCCGACGACTACGGCTATGCGCAAACCGGAGTCGTGCTGGCCGAACTTCTGGCCTGGCCGCATGCCACCATCATCATGCAGATCGAAAAGACTGACGNNACATTGATCGGCATCAAGCAGGCCAAGAACAAGCCGTTGCGCAAGGTCACGCTGGCGGAAGTGCAGCCCTCGATCGGCGCCAATCTGCAGAAAATTGAACGGCTTTACGTGCCCGAGAAAACCAAAAACACAGAGTTTCTTGAGGGTCCGCCGGCGGAAGTTGCCAAGCAGCTGGTGGAGAAACTACGCAACGAAGTGCGGGTGCTCTAGTCGCTTTCCGGATCCCGAGCCTCTGAATTTATGCCTGACACCATCCTGGTCATCGCCGAACAACGCGACGGGAAACTGAGCCGGGTTACCTGGGAGATCCTCGCGGCCGGTCAGGCTCTGGCCGGCGAAACCGGCTGGACGCTCGAGGCCGCCGTGCTGGGCGCGAGTGTCCTCCCCCTCGCCCAAGAAATCGCCGGCAAGAAACTTTCAAAAGTGTACGCGCTCGAATCGCCGCAGCTAGCCCCCTACACGCCTGACGCCTTCGCCGCTGCGCTCCGGCAGTTCATCGCGGACAAGCAGCCTAGCATCGTGCTGATGCCGCACACCTATCAGGTGCGCGACTTCGTTCCCAAGCTCGCGACGTCCATGGGTCGCACCGTCATCAGCGACTGCATTGGCTATAAAAAGGATGGCGGCAAGCTGCTCTTCACCCGCCAGATGTTCCAGGGAAAGTTCGCGGCTGATGTCAGTTTCACCTGCGATGCGCCCTGGTTTGTGACTTTTCAGAACGGAGCGTTCCGCGGCGACAAGGCCGAAGCCGGGTCGAGCGCCGCGGCGGTCGAGTCCGTCAAAATAAACATTGCCGACGGCGTGGTGCGCACCCAGCCGCAGGAAGTCTTCAAGGAAGCCAAACAGGCCGTTGACCTGACCCAGGCGGAAATCATCGTTGCCGTCGGCCGCGGGATCAAAGAGCAGAAGAACATCGAACTGGCCAAGCAACTGGCGGAGGCCCTGGGAGGCGAACTGGCGGCGTCGCGACCCATCTGCGACTCCGGCTGGCTGCCCATGGACCGCCAGATCGGATCTTCGGGCCAGACGGTGGCGCCCAAGCTTTATCTTGCGCTCGGGATCAGTGGTGCCATTCAGCACATTGTCGGGATGAAGGGCGCGCGCACCATTATCGCCGTGAATAAGGATTCCGAAGCCCCCATTTTTGAAATCGCGGACTATGCGGTCGTGGGAAATCTGTTCGACATTGTTCCGCCGCTGATTGAAGCCATTAAGAAGGCAAAGGCGGGGACCTAGACTTCGTCGCCACGGAATCACGCGGATGAGTGCGGACCCTTTACTTGTTTTATCCGTAAGATCGGGCGAAATCCGCGGCCAGGTTCTTTTTCCATGCTAGTTTTTCGCAAGCCCCTCCCGAACGTCGATCGCCCCCAAATGCCGGCCGATGCAGTCATCGTCGGCGGCGGCCCCGCGGGCATGGCGTGTGCTCTGCGCCTCTCTCAGCTCATTGACGAGCACAACGGCAAGCATTCCGACTCTCAGCTCAGCAAAGAAAATATTTACGTCCTCGAGAAAGCCCGCGAAGTCGGCCAACACTCGCTCTCCGGTGCTCTGCTCGATCCGCGCTCCATGCGCGAACTGCTNNGTCTACTTTCTTACGCAAAAGAACAAGTTCAAGTTTCCCATCACCCCGCCGCCCCTGCGCGATCACGGCAACTACGTCATCTCTCTCAATCGCTTTGTGAAGTGGCTGGGTGGCAAGGTGGAAGAAGCCGGTATCACCGTCTTTACTGGATTCGCTGGTTCCGAGCTGCTTTTCGACGGGAGCCGCGTCGCCGGAGTTCGCACCGACGACAAAGGAGTGGACAAGGAGAACCACAAGAAATCGAACTTCGAGCCGGGATACGATCTCAGAGCCCGGGTGGTGATCCTGGCCGAAGGCTCTCGCGGTTCCCTCACCAAACAACTCATCCAGCGCTTCCAACTCGATCGGAATCTGAATCCTCCGACCTATGGTCAAGGCGTAAAGGAATTATGGGAGCTGCCTGCGGGCCGGGTCGCTTGCGGAGAAGTCATCTACACCATGGGGTGGCCGCTCACTGCGAAAGAATATGGTGGGGCCTGGATCTACGGCGGCCGGGACAACATCGTCTCGCTCGGTTTCGTNNTTCAAGCAACATCGGTTCGTCGCCGCCCTGCTCGAGGGCGGCAAGATGATTCGCTACGGAGCGAAAACTCTGCCCTACGGCGGCTGGTGGTCGGTGCCGCCGCTGGCCGGCGACGGCTGGATGATCATCGGCGACTCTGCCGGGCTGCTCAATTCGCAGCGCCTGAAGGGGATTCATCTCGCCATCAAAAGCGGGATGCTGGCTGCCGAAACTACCTTCGAAGCCCTGAAAAACAATGACTTCTCCGCGGCCGCGCTCAGCCAATTTCAGTTGCGGGTCGAATCCAGCTGGATCAAGGACGAACTCTGGAAGGTACGCAACTTCCATCAGGGTTTCGAGCATGGATTCTGGCGGGGCATGTTCCACGCTGCGCTGCAACAGGCGACCGGTGGCCGCGGCGTGCACCGTCGCTATTTGTCGACTCCCGGCTATCAGCGCATGAAAAAGCTGGCTGAGCTAGCCCCCGACGGCGGCGCCGAAGCCCATCTGCTCGGGCCTGCCAAGGGCGACGGCAAGCTCGTGATCGACAAGCTCACCGACCTCTACCACTCCGGCACCAAACACGAAGAAGATCAGCCGGCGCATCTGATCATCCAGAATACCGACGTCTGCAACCAACGGTGCATCCAGGAATTCGGCAGTCCCTGCCAGAATTTCTGTCCCGNNGACATCGCAGACCCCTATCAGATCATCACCTGGGTGCCACCCGAAGGTGGGGGCGGTCCGAACTACGATGGGATGTGAAGCTCACGCGGTGCACCCGGTTCGGTCTGACCTTCCCGCCCAGGGGAGGGATCATGGCCGGTCAGTGCTTGAATGCCACGTTCAATCCCGTGGTCAACTGAAGGTCATTCCTTTGTTTTCCCGCCGGAGGGTTGGTCACGTATATATCGCCAAAAGCGTTCTGCCAGCCCAGCCACTTGCTCAACTTGGTCACCGTCCCCAGGTTGAAAGCCGCACGATATTCCCCCGTCTGGTTGAGATCGGGGTAGACATAGAGCTTTTCTGTGATCACGGAAGCCGCACCGAACTTGCGCACCAGTTCCTCTCCAGCGGTAATGGCCACAAGATTGCGCTGCAGACTGGAATAATCTTCGTTGGTGTAGTTGATCCCGCCGAGAAAATCGAGCGTGGCCCGCGATGTCTTGATGGCGTGCCAGCCCAACCCGCCGCTGAGCACGGAACGCAAATCAAGGCTTTGCAGAGCATCAGTTTCGAAGTCCGCCTCGCCAAAGCTGAAGCCTCGCGCCGCGAAGTTGCGATCATATCGGGCCCCGCCCTGGGTAGACTCGGCCGTGGTGCCGGGTATCGCGCCAGGCTCGTCATTGCTGGCAAATACCGAGTTTGCGTACAGGCCGATGTGGTCCCACGTGGTCTTGCGGTCGGCGATGAAAGCCAGGTTCAGGTTCTGGGTCTCGCTGTTGCCGCGAGTCAGGGCAAAGCCCAAGTCGACGCCGCCGGCCCAGCCTTCGAGCAGTCGGGGATGCAGCGACCGTTCGTAGGCGACTTCTTCGCTTTCGCTGCGCAAGGAAGAAATCGCATCCTTGCTCACTGAAACCGGCTGTCGGTTGGCCGGCTCAACTTCGATCTGGCCATCCGCTGTTTTTATCCCCCCCACCAGAGTCTGGCCGCTTTTGAGAGCGACGTGCAAGGGTTTGGCGGAGTTGATCTCGGTGATGGCGGGCCATTCGACGGTCACTTCTCCGGCGAATTCGGTCTTAAGGACGAGCGCTTTGTCATCGGACTTGAGGATGGTTCCGGTTAGACGGTCGCCATTGCGCAGAGTCACCTGGTCAGCGAAAACCGATTGCCCAAAAACTACCAGGGCGGCGAGCGCAACGTAGGTTCTGACTTTGAGCACGAATTCTTCTCCTGAAATGCAATCGTGTGGGCTGCTGCTCTAGAATACTTGACTCCTCGTTGGTTCGCCGTCCCGATCAACTGAGCTTCTGCCCGGGACTATAATGAATCGAGTTCCCGACCGGCCGGGAGTGTCCCGGCCAACGTTTTTTTCGATTGACCACAAAGCCGTCTGGGCAGCGGAGCCGATTGCCCGCGCGTTCTTGTCTTCGGCGGCGGACGGTTCTGAACGGGAAAGTTGGAGCTGAAAAGCTAGCAGCGTGTCTCTCACCGACAAATTCGGCCGCCTCATCACCGATCTGCGGATTTCTATCACCGATCGTTGCAATTACAAGTGCGTCTACTGCCGTACCGGGAACGAAGGCGCGCTGTACGGGGACCTGCCGTTCGCCGACTATCTGCGTATGGCGCGCGTGCTGGTGGGGTTGGGGATCCGGAAGATCCGCATCACCGGGGGCGAACCGCTCCTGCGAAAAGGGGTCGTGGATTTCATACGCGAATTGGCCAAACTGCGCCCGCCCGGGGGAAAGCCGCGACTTGCCGAAGTTCCGGAGGGCAATGGCGAAGACCAACCACTGGACATCGCCCTCACCACCAACGGCGATCTCCTCGCCGGGATGGCACAAGCGCTCAGGGACGCCGGCCTCGGCCGAGTGACCGTCAGCATGGACGCGGTCGATCCCGANNGTGAATTGCGTGCTCATGCGCGGCTTCAACGAAGACCAGATCATCCCCTTCGGCATGTTTGCCCGCGAAGAAGGCGTGATTGTCCGCTTCATCGAATTCATGCCGCTCGAGGAGGAGCGCACCTGGTCTCCGAACACGGTGGTGACGCTCGACGAGATCTTGCGCCGCATGGGGGAGTACCGGCCGCTGGTTGAAATTCCCCACGCCCGCAGCGAGACCGCCCGCCGTTTTCACTTTGATGACGGCTTGGGCGAAATCGGCATCATCGCGCCGGTTTCCCATCCCTTTTGCGGACACTGCAGTCGTATCCGCATTACCTCCGACGGCAAAATCCGGACCTGTTTGTTCTCCGTCTGGGATCATGACCTCTACGGTCAAATGCGTCGCGGCGCTTCCGACCAGGAGTTGGAAGACTTCATCCGCGGCGTGGTCGAGAGAAAAGAACAGCGCCACCACATTGGCGAACCGGACTTCGTACCGGCCTCGCGAACCATGGTGCATATAGGGGGTTAAGGGCAACCATCGCGGTAGCGATAGCGACGACGCTCCCCAGTTCCTGCGCAAAAACGAGGCCTCGGCTGCCCCGGACGACGAGCTGGAATCTGACGCTCGCGGAACTTTTTTCTCGGTGACTCGGTTCGGTGTGACTCGGCTCTCTATGACTTGGTTCTCGAGCAAGGCAATTGCTTGGGTGGTGGTTCTGCTGATGGCGGTCGCCACTTTCTCGGCGGAAGCCGCGGTGTGCCTTGATGCCGAGCCCTCGGGCTCTTCCTACCTCGGTTTTGACCGCAACGACTATCCCGGCGATGCGAACCTGAAGGCGCTTCGTCAGACTTTTGCCTACGCGGGTTTCTGGCTGAACCCTCCTCCCGGCGCGGCCACCAACAACTGGAGGGGCAAACGGCNNGGCGCCTCCGACGCTCGGCAAGCGATTGCCTCCGCCCGTCGCGAGGGCTTTCCTTCCCGCACCATCCTCTTTCTTGATCAGGAGCAAGGCGGCCGCATGCTTCCCGAGCAAAAGGCCTATATCTACACCTGGGTCGACGGAGTCGCCGCGGCTGGTTTCCGCGCCGGCATTTACTGTTCCGGTATGGTTTTCGAAGAGTCGCCTGGAGTCCGGGTGGTTACCGCCGACGACATTCGTCAACATGCTGAGTCCAGGAAGATCGAGTACTGGGTGACGAACGATGCTTGTCCCCCGTCGCCGGGATGCGCCTTTCCCGAGCCGCCGCCTCCGGCCGACAGCGGCATTCACTTTGCGGAGGTCTGGCAATTCGCCCAGTCGCCCAAGCGAAATGATGTCGCGGCGGGATGCCCGGCGAACTACCATGCCGACGGAAGCTGTTATCCGCCGGGCATCGGTCTCGCCCAGCGCTTGCACGTGGATCTAGACACCGCCACCTCGCCTGATCCCTCGGACGGCAGGACTCATTGAGTTTCGGGGCGCGGGCGAGATCCCCGCGAATTCTGGGAATCCTGATCGAGGCCTTTCGCGCACGGCAAAATGTTTGTCTCGGCCCTCGATCCTTTTTGGCATACCGAAGTACCCGCGCCCGCCTCGCCAGGGTATTGCGCTTCTTTCCCCCAACGTGCACAATACCTCGGGGCGCTCAGTCACTGGCGGAAGCCGCTTTGGTCGCACAAAAAGGCGACTCTTTCCGCTGTCCCTGAGCATCCAAACAGGTAGTAATAAAGAACCACTGGTGGCTTCAACATCCCCGTCGGTTGGGCGTGCCGAGAGTTGGAATGGCGCGCAGTGAACCGGCTGGAGCCGCTGAGAGGCTTTCAACATCCCCGTTCCAGCTCGAGCGGAGTGCGCGCGAAGCGTGCCTGCCCGTGCTTGGAGCTGAAAGCGTGACCAGAGATGGCTACAGCAGCCGACGTTTGCAGTTTGGAAAATTATCTCGCTCTGCCCGACCACACCATGGACGAGCGCATCGCCGCCGCCCGTAAAGAACTGGGTCGCGAATGCGTCATTCTCGGACATCATTACCAGCGGGATGAGGTCATTCGCTTCGCCGATTTTCGCGGCGATTCCTACAAGCTTGCGCAACAAGCTGCCGAGGCGCGAAGCCGGTACATCCTGTTCTGCGGCGTGCACTTCATGGCGGAAAGCGCCGACATTCTCAGCCGTCCCGGCCAGATCACTATTCTTCCCGATCTCAACGCCGGCTGCTCCATGGCCGATATGGCGGAAATCACACAGGTGGAAGACTGTTGGGAACAGCTGGTGCGCGCCGGTCTGACCACCGATGAAGGCCAGGGCATGACCCCCATCACCTACATGAATTCGGCGGCCGCGATCAAAGCTTTCTGCGGCGAGCGCGGCGGCGTGGTTTGCACCTCATCCAATGCACCGGCGGCGTTTCGGTGGGCCCTCGGAAAGAACGAGAAGATTCTTTTTCTGCCCGACCAGCATCTCGGGCGCAACACCGCATACGCCATGGGCATTCCGCTCCACGACATGGCGGTGTGGGATCCGTTCATGATCGGCGGGGGGGTGACGCCCGACCGTCTGCGCGCCGCCCAGGTGATTCTCTGGAAAGGTCATTGCTCGGTCCACCAGCGTTTCTTGCCCGAGCATGTGGACCATGTCCGCGCCAGCTACCCCGGCATCCGCGTGATCGTGCATCCGGAGTGCCGCTGGGAAGTTTGCCAAAAAGCCGACGGTATCGGCTCGACCGAAGGTCTGCTCGAGATCATCCGCAGCGCCCCGTCCGGCAGCATGTTCGCTGTGGGTACGGAAATTCACTTGGTCAACCGCATGGGCAAGGAATTTGCCCGAGAGGACAAGAAGGTCATTACCCTTGACGACTCCGGCTGCCTCTGTACCACCATGTTCCGCATCTCGCCTCAGCACCTGTGCTGGGCGCTCGAGAATCTGGTCGAAGGCAATGTGGTCAACCGGATCCAAGTGAAAGACGATGTAAAGCAGTGGGCGCGCGTGGCACTTGACCGAATGCTCGAGATTCGGCAGTAGGTCTTGACGCCAGCCGGGCCCAGTGACTTTAACAATCGCGCACCGTCCCCGCTAGGTGTAAGCCGATGCAGATTGCACTTCGTCCCGCTCTCACTCAGGATTTTGAATATTGCAGGCGTCTCTATTTCGCCGGAATGAAGAGGATCATTGAGAAATTGAATTTGGATGAGGCCGCTCAAGCGATCGGCCTCGAGCAGCAGTGGGTGCTATCGCAGGTCCGCATCATCACCCTCGACGGTTCCGATATAGGCTGGCTGCAGAGTGCAACGCGAGAGGATGGTTTTTTTGTTGGGCAGCTCTTTGTGGATACTCCCTTTCAGCGGCGGGGTATCGGTCGCGAGGTGATGATTCGCCTCATCGGCGAGGCGGCAGGTCTCAATCAGCCGGTGCGTCTGAGCGTTGTGAAAATCAACCCCGCCTTGCGGCTCTATGAACGCCTCGGTTTCCGCATCATCGATGAGGATGATCGTAAGTTCTACATGAAGCGCGATC
>PKYX01000397.1 GCA_003132825.1 Acidobacteriaceae bacterium | reverse complement strand
CATCGTTACCATCTACGATCTTCTGTCGGAGCCGGATTGCGATTTCATCGTGATGGAATATGTTGACGGCAGGCCGCTATCGCAGGTGATTCCGCCGGAGGGTCTTCCCCTGGGTCAGGCAGTGCGCTACGGCTTGCAAATCTCGGATGCGGTCGGAAGCGCGCACGCNNCACCGCGATCTGAAGCCGGAAAACATTCTTCTTTCCCGTCATGACCAGATCAAGATTGTGGATTTCGGACTGGCCAAGCAGGGCGCCGATTCCGCCGGGCTACTAGCCACCGAGGAGATGCTGACCGGTCCGGGATCGTTTCTCGGCACGCTGGCTTACGCCGCTCCCGAGCAGCATCGCAACCTTGCGGTCGATCAGCGGACCGACATTTTCGCTCTTGGCGTAGTCCTGTTCAAGATGCTGACCGGGGAACTGCCATTTCAAGGCCAAAACCTGCTGGAGCTGGTGCAGGCGATCAACCTGTGCGAGCCGAGGTCGCTGCGCGAGCTGCGACCGGCCCTGCCTCCGGTGCTTGACGCCCTCATCGCCCGCGCGCTGCAGCGCGAGCCGGCCGATCGCTATCCGAATGTGGCGGCGCTCGCAGCCGATTTGAGGTTGGCGGCCGAGGGAGGGGAGTTCACAAGCCAGGCCGGGGTTAGCACGGCCACGGTTGAGCTTGCTTCCGCGGTAACCCGCATTCGCCCTATATCGCAGCCGCCCAGTGCGGGGCGCGAGAAAATCTCGATCGCCGTCCTGCCGTTTCGTAGCTTGTCTGGGGACCAGGAAGATAGCTATATGGCGATGGGAATTGGCTCCGAGATCAACAGCGCATTGTCCCGCGTGCCGGGTGTGAGGGTTGCCTCGCACCTTTCTACCTACCGCTACCGGGATAATGAGGTTCCCGATCTCGCGCATATCGCAGCCGAGCTGAAGATTCGCTACGTACTCACCGGCAGCCTGCGGCGCGGGGGAGACCGCATGCGGGTGATCGTTGAGCTGGCGGATGCAGTCGCCGGTTCGGTCCTGTGGTCGCGCACTTACAACCGGAACCTCGAAGATCTGTTCACGGTGCAGGAAGAAATTGCCGGTGCCATCGTGCGCGCGACCGGAGGAGAGCTCATCCGTGCCGGTTCCGAGCGCGCCAGCAAGGCCTCCCCCGACGAACTCGATGCCTGGGGCCTGGTGCGCAAGGCCTATCACTTCTGGAATTACGGCTTTCGTCCCGAGGGCATTAGCGACTCCCTGAACCTGCTGCGCCGCGCCGTCGAACTGGATCCGCATTATGCGAACGCGCACGCCTTCCTGGGGCTTTATCTGATTGAAAAAGTGGCTCTCATGCTGTCCGAACATCCCGAGCAAGATCGCGTGGAGGCGCAGGCGGCGGTGGATCGTGCCTTCGAACTGGCGCCGAACGATACTGAGGTTCTCGAGAACACGGGTCTGGTGTGGTGTCACTGCGCCAAGTGGGAACAGGCGGTGCAGGCTTTGCGGCGGGCGGTCGAGATCTCGCCTTTCAACCTGGTGGCCTGGGGCTACTTGGGATTTGTGCTGGGCTCGGGGGGCCAGATCACCAAGGACGCCGAAGAGGGCAATCGTATTTTGACCAAGCTCATCGCCGACACCCCCGAGCATCCTTCGATTCCCTACTGGTATTTTTTCAAGGCCATGGGCTGCACCCGACTCGGCCGTTTCGAAGAGGCGGTCACGTCGGCTTCCAAGTGCGTGGAAATGCATCCCCACTTTTACATCGCCCGCTATACACTGGCAAACGCCCTCGGCCAGGTTGGCCGATATGAGGAAGCCCGGGCGGAGATGGCGACGGTGGTAGCCATTAACCCGAATGTCACCGAGCCTCTGGTCAAACGGGAGTGGGTGGTCATCACTCGCGATCCCGAGATGGCAGAAGCGCAGCTGGCCGGGCTGCGCCAGGCCGGAGTCTTCCCTCCCCTGTCTACAGGAGAAAAGTCATGAGTTTCAAAAGGTCCGAGTTCCGGGTCCTGGCCAGTGGTCTTGAGTATCCGGAGGGTCCGGTTTATCGGTCCGACGGCGGAGTGCTCGTGGTAGAGATTCACAAAGGCACCCTCACCCGCGTGGCCCCCGACGGCACCGCCACCACCGTGGCCACTCTCGGCGGCGGTCCGAACGGAGCTGCGGTCGGGCCGGACGGTGCCATCTACGTTTGCAATAACGGCGGCATGAACTGGATCGAGCTGCCAGCTACGCCCGAGACCCTGCCCTTGTGGATTCCAACCACCCAGCCCGCGGACTATGTCACCGGCTCCATCCAGCGAGTCACGGGCTCGACCTTCACCACTTTGTACTCGCAATGCAATGGCAACCGGCTCTGTAGTCCCGACGATCTGGTGTTTGACGCCAAGGGCGGTTTCTGGTTCACCGACTGGGGAAAGCAGCGCGCCACCGACCGTGACATCACAGCGGTCTACTATGCCCAGGCCGACGGAAGCAAAATCGTGCAGGCGATTCNNGCTCAACCGCTCGGCGCCGAACGGAATCGCCCTTTCCCCCGACGACGGTCGGCTGTATGTCGCCGAGACTTACGCGCGCTGGATCCTCTATTGGGAGCTCGCGTCTGAGGGCGTCATCAAACCCTCGTCTCGGCTCGATGGCTCCTATCTGTTGACCGCCAATATCCCGCGTCAAGGCACGCTCGACTCGATCGCCGTCGATGAGAAAGGCAACGTTTACGCTGCCACCATGTTGCCCGACGGGCAGGATCCGAAGGTGGCGGGCGGCATCACCGTAATTTCCCCCGAGGGCAAGATCCTCGAGTTCATCGAGCTCATGGTGGAAGGAAAGCCGGAGCCATTACCTTCGAATCTGTGCTTTGGCGGACCCGACCGGCGAACCGCATTCATCACCCTCGCCGGAACCGGACGACTGGTGGCCTGCGAAATGGAGATTCCCGGCAAGCCGCTGCATTATAACGGCTAGCTGGGCGTCTGGGCCCTGGCAATCGAGATTTTCAACTGCGAGGCAAGTATGGAAACGCACTGGCTGGAACGGTGGCGAGCCAAGCTCATGAACATCTTGCGACACCCCTGGCATTCCCTGGTGTCTCTACTGGCCGCGCTCGGCGGTCTGATCGTGTGGATTTGGAGCTTGCTGGTAAGAGTGGCCCTCGCCGGTCGACGAGGGGTGCACTACCTGTGGGGCTTTTCGCTCTGGCAAATGGCCAAGGCCGCGCTCTATACGGCGCTTGTCCTGTGCGTGCTCGGAGTCGTGGCCACGATTCTCCTGGTCACCTATCCCCAGACCAAAGTGCCGGCTTTTCAACCTGTCGACCAGCACGTGTACCTGACCCAGGGAGCGGGCTGGACGGGCGGGCAGAACGAACCGTTGCGCCAGCTTTTCTACTACACCCCCCAAGGCGCCGGGCTGAAGAACCTCCGCTACTCCTGGTTCGTGAACCTGGAGGTGCCTTGGGGCCAGACCAAGTTCGCCGACCCCGACCGCATGAGTGCCTACGGGTTCCTGGTCGACTCCGCCCCTACCCCGCTCAACCCCGACCGGCTGCCGGCCGGATTTACCTCGCACTACGACGCCGAATTAGGGGAGAAGGTTCTCGATCTGAGCTGCGCCGCCTGCCATACGGGCGAGCTGACGGTGAACAAGAATGGCAAGCGGTATGGGCTGCGCGTCGATGGCGGACCTGCGATGCACGCCTTCACCGCCATGAACATCGGCGATTTCGCGCCAGAGTTGCTCGGTTCACTGGCCTCGACCTATTTGAACCCGTTCAAGTTCTCCCGCTTCGCTCGGCCGGTGCTCGGCGCGACCTATCCCCAAGGCCGCTGGAAACTGCATGGCGATGTTCGCAAGGTGATTTGGGCTCTGCTGCGACAGGCCTGGAATGACCAGCACCGCCATCTCTATCCGACCGAAGAAGGACCGGGCAGAATCGACGCCCTGGGGCGGATCGCGAACACCGTATTCGGCGACGAACTGAGTCCGACCAATTACAAAATATCGGATGCGCCGGTGCGCTATCCGCCGTTGTGGGACATCTGGAAATTCAACTACGTGCAGTACAACGCTTCGGTCCGGCAACCCATGACGCGCAATGTCTCGGAGTCGCTCGGGGTGGGCGGCGGCGCCCAACTGCTGACCCCCTATGGTGGGCCCATCGCGCGCGACCAGCACTTCGATACCACGGTCATGATGGACAATCTGTACGGGTTGGAAAGGGCCTTGTGGAGTCTTCAGCCCCCCAAGTGGAGCGAAGACTGTCTGGGGAAAATCGATTGGGACAAGGCCAGAAA
>PKYX01000281.1 GCA_003132825.1 Acidobacteriaceae bacterium | reverse complement strand
GAGCAGGTCGCCATCACGGTCGGCAATGCCAATCACGCGCCAGGGGAAAGTGCGGGTCCCAGCGGTAACGGCAATGTAGTCGGCGCTCTCAACCACTTTGTAGTCGCGATCTCCCGTCAGACTTTCCTTCAGCGGGTAAGGAGGGAACGTTGCCGCCAGGCCATTTCCGCTCGTGCCCTTCAGCCAGAGGCCGGGGTAATCGTCCAGGTCTGATTCCGCGATCGCGACCTTTGCGCCGTCTCCGACGTCCACGACCGCGGGCAGCGTCGCCAGGAACGCCGGAGCAATTTCACTTAGGTGCTGGGGAAGGTACTTGCGTTCGTTGTGCGAGAAAAAGCTGTCTTCCTGCGGGTAATAGACTACGAAGTTCGCTGGGAAATTAAAGGCCGATTCTTCACCGTAGATCTTCAACTGTTCCTGCGGCGTCGAGGTTTCGAAACGGTAAGCCGCACCCTCGTTGTAGGCCCGGAACACGACTGCATATCCGCCTTCCATGGTCAGCCGCAGTTCGTTGTAGTGGTCGCGAATTTTCGCGAACTTCTGCCGGACCACAGGTTCCACAACCTGATCGGTGGAGCGCTCCTGGGCATCAAGCACCCTCGGCTGCGCGCCCAGTTTCTTATGCTCCACGTCGAGAGAAAGCGTGCAATTCTCGAGCACCGCCCGACCCTTCAGGACGATGTCGTACCGTATCTGTCCTGCGGTGCGAATTCTGATTTCGATTCGCCCGTCTGGCGAACGCAAGTCGTAGCTGGATTGTGCAGCTGCATTTTCGACGAGGACAGCGACGAACAGCAGGGATAGCAGCACAGAATGGAGCGTTTTCATGGAATCACCTCTCCTAGCCGTTACGTTGTTCCATACGGGAAGGGAATGTTACTCGCGCCGACGGCCGCAATTCAAATCATTTCGATCCAGCCGGGGGCCGCGGATCGCAGCTTTGCAAGCAAACCGTGGGGACACGCTATTTTGAAACGGATGGCGAAAGCGGATCCGATGTCGAATGGGAAACAGATGGCTGGTCTTGCAGAACGAAGAGGAATTGCCGAAGTTCTCGCCTTTGCCGCTCGATTGTGGCGGCTTCCGTCTTCTCGAGCTGTTTGTACTCCTCGATTTCGCGCTGCGCCTTGGCATTCTCCCCAATCCGCTTATATGTCAGGCCAAGCCGATAGTGAGCCTCGCTGCCAAGAGGATTTGCCGCGACCGCCTTCTGGTAAGCGGCCAGGGCTTCCTGGAAAGCTGCACGCGCAAAATACAAATTGCCAAGTTGCAAATACGCCGCGTCGAGCTTGGGATCGATCGCAGACGCTTTCTTCAATAGGGCTTCGGCGCGCTCTAGCGATTCTGAATTCTCCGATCCTTGGTCTCGCTTCCAAAGGGCCACGCCATAGTAATAGTTCGCGAGAGCGTTTTCAGGTTGATCTTGGGCAAAGCGCGCGAGCTTTTGCTCGACGCAGGGCGGCGGCGCGGGGTCCCCAGCCTGCATCTGGCCGAGAAAAAGGTAAGGAGCGGGACTTGCCGGCTCGAGATCGGAAGCTTCGCACAAGCGTTGGGCCGCTTCATCCGCAGAGCCGCTCGTATAAAGAGCCGCACCCAACCCAGCCAGCAACCTGGCCGAGTCCGGATGCAGGCGAACGCCCCGGCCAAACACTTCCATGGCCGGGCCAGCAGCTCTGTGGAGAAGCAGTTCCGTTCCCCACGCAAAATAATTTAGCTCAGTTGCATCCAGGCCGGCGGCATGCTCATACTCGCGCACCGCCCCCAGCGGATCCTCCAGCTTCTCGTCGAGATCACCCAGCAAGCGACGCAGATCCGCTTCATCTTTCTTGCCCAGCGCTTTCTCCTGCGCCAGCATTTGAACCACTTGCTCGCGAGCTTGTGCTAACTCTCCGCAGGCCTGCAAGGCCAGCGCCAGATCGAAGGCGTTTAGATGATCTCCGGGATCGACCTGATAAGCGGTTTCCAGGAGAGGAATGGCCTCGCAATATCTTTCCGAGTGGAAGTAAGTCTCGCCCAGCCTGTGATTTGCTTCCGCGCCCCGCGGATTCTGAAGCAAAGCCGCGCGCAGCACACTCTCAGACGCATGCGTTTCGTGACCAACCGCTCCCGCCTTTGGAGCCGCGGTTGGGACTTCCCTGGATTCACCAGACTCAAGGCTCAAGGTTTCTTTCGCAAGCGCCTCGCCGGTTCGCATACGAGTTTCTGATCCATGGCCGCCAGCGCCGGTCGAATCGGTAATGCCCGCTACCGTGAAGTTAGGCCTATCGTCAAGCTGTATTGCGGCCAGCGAGGACGAGGATGCGGTTGACGAAAGAGGAGCAGATACTTCGGACGTTCGAAGGACAAAGTCGTAATGCTTCTTTTCTGCTGCAGTTAACTTTATCGAATCCTCGATCGCGTCGCGAAAGCCGGATTTCTCGAGCCTCACCGAGTACGTGCCGGCGCTAACCGCCAAAAACACAAAGGCTCCGTCCACGTTTGTTTTGGTCTCAGCAGAATTCGAACGACCCTCTTCCTGAAGCCGCACCGAAGCCTCCGCAACCGGCTTTCCTGTCGAATCCCGCACAATGCCCTCGACCTGGGCGCCCTGCTGCGGGGGAGCGCCCTGGGCTAGTGACGGCGGCGTGGGCAAGCTCAACATCGCGGCAAAAAGCAACGCCAGACGGCTCCAGTTACATATGACCATGCGGAGATGCGGTGGTACCGAGAGCAGCGGATACTCGAGGGGACGACGGTCGAACATAAGTGCGTTTCCGGAGTCGACAAAGCTCGCAATAAACTGATCCGCGATCAAGCGCGTACCCTTGTATTCACCTTCAGCCGTCTGACCAAGCTTCGCCAACTTCAGTGTGCTAGCGTTTTCGTCAGTCAGAACCCCTGGCACACGTGCTCAGATCATTTCAATGAGTGCCCAGAAGTTGAGCTAATCCAAATTCTCCTTGCTTGGCCATTGGGCGCGAGGGTGAAACCTGATACCGTCGAGAGGACAAGAAGCGAAAACACTATATTACCTTTCCTGGCACCTTCCCCTACCCTCCCGCTGTGCTCATGACTGCACTCGATGAAACACGTAAAAGAACAGAGCCACGCAGAAGCAACCAAATGCGTAGATGAATGACGAGAACAGGACGTCCGCAGCAAGCACGCCGCGCAGGACATTGATGACATCGAAGACGAATGTCCACACTAGGAAAGCGGTTATCAGAATCGTTCCAACCAGTGCCAGCAGTGCCGCATTTTTGAGTGTCATGTTCGAAGTATGAACTTTCCCATGCGCAGTCGCAACGATTGCGTCCGAGCCGAACCGGGGCCCACGAAATCAAGGGTGCGAAAACCACTAGAAACAAGGGCGAATTGATCGCGGACAGCAAGTCACCGAACACCCGACCGCGACGCTATAGCAGAGGCCGACAAAGGGCAGAGATCAAGTACACGGCGCAGTCAGAATCGGTGGGTCAACAGCCGAGAGGCCGATTCCGGTTGCTTGATGTCCAAGTCAGTCCCGTCCGAGTTCAAGTTCGCCCAGGTACTCGGTTCGCCAGTCAAGGGCACGATTCAGACGGCGCAACCGATGAAAGAACAATCTCCCTGCCCTGCACAGATCACTGAAGAAGAAACGGTGCGCGAGCTCGACTTCGGAAATGTTGGTTGTGGGAGTCTTGCTTTAGATTTTCTGTGTCGTCCTGCCCGCCAACTAAGGGCAAAATGCGCTGCTTTGCTATTCGTAGCGCAGCGCCACCATGGGATCGAGCTTCGCCGCACGGCGCGCTGGAATGTAGCTGGCCCAGAACGCCACAGCAATCAGCAGACATGAGACAGCCGTCATGGTGGTGAAATCGGTAGCCTTGATTCCGAACAGAAGGCTGGTAAGCATGCGGAATGTCGACAACGCGCCAGCAAGGCCGAGCGAAATACCAAGTAGGGTCAGTCTCATCCCCTGCTCAATCACCAGCCGCAATACATCTCCTCGCTGTGCACCGAGGGCCATGCGGATTCCGATCTCGTGCGTGCGTTGCGCAACCAGGTAGGAAAGCACGCCGTAGATTCCGACTGCGGCCAACAGCAGCGCTACGCCGGCGAACACAGACATCAGGAACATATTGAAGCGCGATTGTTCCAGTGAGCCAGCGATCAACTGATCCATAGTTTCAATGTCGTACCCGGGAACTGTGGCATCCACCTTCAGCACCGCCTGTCGAATGGAATTGGTTAGGGCGCCAGGCTCGACAGTGCTGCGTACCACGATATCCATCGAGCGCTGAATCCAGTCCCAGGAGGCTGGAGGCGCTTGCGCCATCGGTAGATAGAATTCCGGCTGCACGTCTTGATCGAGTCGCCAGGCGTGTACATCGCCTACAACCCCGATCACTTCCTTCCAGTCGGGTTTCCCGTCCGGACCGGCTTCGCAACACGCGATGCGTTTACCGATCGGATCTTGCCCGGCAAATGCCGCGCGGGCCAGCGTCTCGCTGATAAGCATTACTTTCGGCGCGCCAGCACGGTCCCCCTCTACGAAAGTCCGTCCCCTTTTAAGAGGGACACGCAGGGCATGGAAGTAATTGGGCGAAACCAGATTGAAGCGGCTGTTTATGGCTGAGCTTTCTCCCAGCGGCCTGCCTTCGGGCACGAGGCCATTCGTGCTAGCTCCTTTGAGAGGAACGTTTGAAACTAGCGCAGCCGTACCGACCCCGGGCAAGCCTTCAGTCTCTTCTAGGATTCTGCGAAACGCGTTTTTGGAATCTTCTGCACTGCCGTATCGATCTCGAGGCAACGAGACGCGAGCGATGAGCAAGTGACTACGGTCAAAACCAACATTGACTTTGCTCACGAACCAGGCGCTGCGGATGAGCAACCCGGCTCCGGCCAGCAGCATGAGCGCCAACCCAACTTCGGACACCACGAGGGCGTTGCGTACGCGGTCGCGGGAGGCCACCCCTGAGCCTCGCTCGGTGAGAGCCCGGCCGGCATCCGAGAACGCGGCGCGTAGAGCCGCCCACGACCCGAACAGAATTACGCTCAACAGGGTCGCGGCAAACGTGAATGCCACGGCCCATCCATCGACTCTAGCTTCGTCAAGCCGGGGTATGCCGGGAGCCACTCTTACCAACCATCGCAGCCCACAATATGCCGTAGCCAGTCCAACGCATCCGCCCACCGACGCCAGTACCATGCTTTCGACGGTCAACTGCTGGAGCAGTCGTCGTGGCGAGGCGCCCAACGCAGAGCGAATCGCGGTCTCCTTGCTTCGTACCCGCGATCGCACCAGCTGCAGGTTGCCGATGTTGGCACATGCGATCAGCAGCACAAAACCAACAGCCCCCAGCAACATGTAGAGACCCGGCCGGTATGAACTCAATAAGACGTTATCCAATCGCGACACGTCGGCACCGCGATCGCCATCCTCCTGCGGATATTTCAGCGCTTCCTGATGAGCGACAGCATCCATCTCCGATTGTGCCTGTGCTACCGAGACTCCCGGCTTCAGGCGGCCCACCACCAGAAAAGAATGCTCGTCATGCTGTGCCTTGCGCTCCGGAGTGAAGGCGATGGGTACCCACAACTCCTCGCCGTTCTGGATGGGATCGAACTTCGCCGGCATGACGCCAATCATGGTGTACCCGATGCCATCGNNCCCAGGATCGAGGGGTCGGCTTGAAAACGCTGTCTCCACACTCTCTCGCTCAACACTGCGACCCTCTCGCCCCCCGGTTGATCCTCGGACGGAGCAAACGTCCGGCCCAGCATCGCCGCGACCCCAAACACTGCAAAGAAGTTGTGGGTCACGCGGTCCCCGACGATGCGCTCCGGATTTTCCTGCGCGGCGAGGTTGAAACTGGATACTTGGGCAGCCGCCAGCTGTTCAAACACCGTGCTTTGTTGCTGCCAATCGACGAAGTTGCCAGCGGAAACGCTACCAGGTTGCCCCTTCCAGGTCTCCGCAACCAACATCACCCGCTCAGGGCGGTCGAACGGAAGCGGTTTCAGCAGCACACTGTTCACCATGCTAAAGATGGCCGTGTTGGCTCCGATTCCGAGCCCCAGAGTAAGGACGGCGGCAACGCTAAACGCCGGACTCTTCACCAGCATTCGAAATCCGTAGCGAACATCCTGCAGAAGAGTTCCCATATCACCACCTTCGCAGAGCACTCTGGGAGCGACTAGCACGGCGGCCGCTAAACTCTCACCGGGCTCCGTGCAAGCGCTCCGCCACGTCGCCGATCAGTCAGGTGTGCAGGTTTCGAACCATCGACGGGATGCACTAAGTCCTTAGCCCCCAATGTACCGTTGCCTCCTTTCCAAGCGCACCTTACACGCTGCGTCCAGTCCTGGAATCTGCTGTCCGAAAATGAACAGCGGTCGATGCCGGATTGGTTGCATCGAAAGCGATTTCACCCTACTAGGTAGTAAACGGGATATTGCGCATGTATAGAGGAGCCAGAGCCCCGACAACCAGACCACCTGCCCTGCCCTCACCCATGCCCGGATCGCAAGCCCCTAGCCGCCTGGAAGCGCGGCAAACTTGGTAGGACGAAGCGCATCGAAACTCATGCGGGTCGGCGTATCCTCGTACTATTCAGGTTGAGGAGCGAGCAATGTTAAGCGGAAGCAGGGCTTTCAGCGGTTTTTCGGTGGATGACACGCAAAAAGCGAAGGAATTCTACAGCCAGACTCTTGGACTGGAGGTTTCTGAATCTCACGGCCTGTTGACCCTGCACCTGGCAGGCGATACCAAGGTCCTCATTTACCCTAAGCCAAAACATCAACCAGCCACCTTCACTATTCTCAATTTCGCGGTAAACAATGTCGAAGAAGCGGTGGATGAACTCACCCAGCGCGGCGTCCGGTTTGAGATTTATGACCAGCCCGATCTAAAGACGGACAAACGAGGAATTTTTCGGGGCGGAGGTCCGGTCATCGCATGGTTTAAAGATCCAGCCGGCAACATCTTGTCGGTTCTCGAGGAAAGGTAATTCACCAGCCGGACTTGTTCAGCGGGGACTTTGGCGGGTCCTGCGCATGCGACAAGTGTTGGCAAAGTTGAAGCGCGCCACAATAAATTCACTGCTTACCTGACCCGCCTGAGGAGTAATGATCAGGATAGCGATCCTAGGGGCTTCGGTGTAGATGGCGGTGATGCCAACCAAGGTTCAACGATTCTACCGTGTTCGGTCACCGCAACAACGTTCGACTGGCTGACTAGGGTCGCTTTTTACAATACGAATCATTCGGTCTCGGGTCAGAATGAAGTGGCAACATAGCTGAATGGAGCTGATTTCGAAGCAAAAGGCGGACCTAATGGCAACCAGCGTGAAACCCATCCCGGACGGTTACGGTGCTGTGACACCACTATTGGTCGTGAGGGACGCTGCACGCGCCATGGAGTTTTATAAGGCGGTGTTTGGCGCCAAGGAGCGAATGCGAATGACCGGGCCCGGTGGCAAGATCGTGCACGCCGAGCTGACCATAGGCAACGCGCTCCTCATGGTTACCGACGAGTTCCCTGAATGGGGAAATCTCGGCCCGAAATCGGCCGCTGACTCACCCGTGCGAATCGCGCTGTATGTTGACGACGTGGACGAGCTGGTTAAGCGGGCTGTCGCCGCCGGCGCGACGCTCCTGATTCCGGTGGCCGATCAGTTTTACGGGGACAGGAGCGGCAGGTTGGCCGATCCCTTCGGTCACCTTTGGATCGTTTCAACCCACAAGGAAGACGTATCGCCGGGCGAGATGCAGAGGCGTATGGACGAGCTTTTAGGGAAGAACTAATCCGCTTCTGTTCAAAATTGAACAGTCCCGATGTCCCGCTGAGTTGCATGATAGCCGGGTATGAACGCCAAGGACCTGACCCCGAAGCAACTGTTGGCGGTTCGCTGCCCCACCTGCGGTGCCAAGTCCGGCGAGAAGTGCGAGCTCTCCACCGGTCAACCGCGAACCTATCCGCACCTAGATCGACGACCAGTCACGGCGGAGTTCATAGAGTCAGTGGCGGTGAAATAAGTCGGCTGCTTCTCAATTTTCCACAGATAACCTCGTGAACTGTGACATCCGTCACTGACGACTTTCGGACTTTCCCTTAATCCTGTTCGAAGCGCTGGAGTCGCAGCAGCTCGGTCTGGCAACTTCCCCCTCGCTCACCGCTTCACCATCTTCCTACCAGACCGAGTGGGAAGAAGCAACCCGCGCAACCTGCCGGTCGACCGGACTTGTGACGGTCGCCAGGCGGGTCCGCAGGAGGCCTGGCTTGAAAACGTTCTGGCTTGCTTTTGTCGGCCCGAATTCGTACAGCATATCCACTTCATTGGGAAGGAGATTTAGAAGATGCTTGACCAAGAGCCCACTGGATGGCGAGAACTCCAGCAGAAAGCGCAGCAGCAGGAAGACACTGCGAAGCTGATTGAAATCATTGAACAACTCAACCACTTACTCGCGCAGCACGAGAAGCAAATGGCTCGGGAGACGCAAGACCGAGAGCTCCTCTCCTTGGCTCGAGGGCTTGCGACATAGAGTCTGAAAACAATTTGCCAGGGTCGAGCCAACACCACGACCGCCGCCAGGAGCGTCTGGACTGCGACTCGGAGGAAGACTGTCCTAGCCGGCCCAGATTGGCGCGCGGCCACGATAGAAGTTCCTGTGGCTAAAAGTGGCATCCGTCCGATCTTCTTGGCTCCGTGTCGGATTCCATCCCGGCCCGGACTTTTCCCCTCCCGAGGTGCTTCGCTTCCCTTCCCCTGCTCATCGTGACCATGCCATTCCTGGCACCCGGTCCCCGGCCTCCAGTGCAGTTTCTTTGGTTAACCCCGTAGGGCAGCTAGCGTGCATCCTAAGGCCGATCGAGCGACTCGCCGAGAGTCCATTTAGGATGGAATGGTGTCGGAGAAATCGATGAGGAACGCTCTGCGTCCGCGCCTGAGCCCAGGAGGGCCCGAAACGCTCCGCTTTTCAACCGCAGAAGCGGCCCTGGTCTCGCCATAAAGATGAAGAGCGGTACAATTCGAGCGAGTTAACGCCGAAAAGGGAGACACCTCACGATTGAGTTCACCGAGGACCAAGTCGTTACGCGGCTTCGCTGGGTAATGATTGGCGTAATGCTTGTCCGCATGGCCAATACGGGGACTGAGGATTCATGATGGCCGCTGAAAACCGGGCCTGGGTTGCGGCGACGCTCGATACCAAAGGCGCCGAGGCCGAATACCTCTGCGGGCTGCTCGAGGCGGCCGGACTACGGGTCGCATTGGCCGACCTATCAACCTCCGGGAACTCACCGAGCCCGGCTGTGGTTTCGGCTTTCGACCGAGTCCTGATATCCCCGGCGGACATCGCAGCCCATCATCCCCAGGCCCCAAGCTCAATCCTCTCGGGCGATCGCGGCGCAGCGATTGCCGCGATGACCGATGCCTTCGAGCATTTCGTCCGCAAGCGCGACGATATCGGCGGCCTGCTCGGGCTCGGCGGCTCGGGAGGTACGGCACTGATCGCGCCGGCGATGCGCGCGCTGCCGATCGGTGTGCCCAAGGTGATGGTGTCGACGATGGCTTCAGGCAACGTCGCGGGTTACGTGGGCGCCAGTGATGTCACGATGGTCTATTCGGTAACGGATCTGGCCGGTCTGAACCGGATTTCGCGGCTCGTGCTCGGGAACGCGGCGCACGCACTTGCGGGCATGATGCTGCACCCGATCCGGCCGCAAACCGAGGAGCGTCCTGCGCTCGGACTGACCATGTTCGGCGTGACCACGGCCTGCGTGCAGCAGATTTCCGAACGCCTGCATCCCCGCTTCGACTGCCTGGTGTTTCACGCCACCGGGACCGGTGGCCGCTCGATGGAAAAGCTGCTCGAAGATGGCCATATCCGCGGGGTACTCGACATCACGACGACCGAAGTCTCGGACTATCTCTTCGGGGGCCTGCTGGCGTGCACCGAAGACCGCTTCGGCGCGGTGGCGCGGACGGGCGCGCCTTACCTGGGGTCTTGCGGGGCGCTCGACATGGTGAATTTCGGCGCCCCGGAGACGGTGCCGGAGCGCTATCGCCAACGCAAGTTTTATCCGCATAATCCGCAGATTACGTTAATGCGGACCAGCGTCGAGGAGAACATTCGCCAGGCCCGCTGGATTGCGGAACGGCTCAACCGCTGCGAGGGGCAAGTGAGATTCCTGCTCCCCCGGGGCGGGGTCTCGGCGCTCGATGCCCCCGGCCAGGCATTTTTCGATCCTGCTGCGGATCGGGCCTTGTTCGATACACTGGTGGCCGAGTTCCGGGCGACCGATCGTCGCAGACTCGTCGAGGTTCCGTATCACATCAATGATCCGCGGTTTGCTGCAATCGCCGCGGATGAGTTTTTGGCGATTGTCGGCTGATGCCGAATGCCGATTGAAGGAAAAGCTCCATGCCACGTTTTGCGCGGAAAGAATTGCTCTTGAAATATGCCGAGATGGTCCGGCAGCGGCAGCCGATTGTCGGAGGCGGGGCGGGGACGGGCCTATCCGCGAAGTGCGAAGAGGCGGGCGGCATCGACCTGATCGTGATCTACAATTCGGGGCGCTATCGGATGGCAGGACGGGGCTCGCTCGCAGGTCTCATGGCCTACGGTAACGCCAACCAGGTCGTCATGGAAATGGCGCACGAGGTGTTGCCGGTGGTCCGCAAAACGCCGGTGCTCGCGGGGGTGAATGGCACCGATCCTTTCTGCGTCTTCGATGTCTTCCTCGACGAGATCGCGGCGCTCGGTTTCTCAGGGGTGCAGAATTTTCCGACCGTAGGACTGATCGACGGGACGTTTCGCCAAAACCTGGAAGAGACGGGCATGGGTTACAGCCTGGAAGTCGAGATGATCGAGCTAGCCCACGAAAAAGATCTGCTGACCACGCCCTACGTGTTCGACCCTGAGCAGGCCGAAGCCATGGCTCGCGCTGGGGCCGACATCCTGGTCGCCCACATGGGCCTGACCACCGGCGGCGCGATTGGCGCGGCACTGGCGCATCGGGAAGCATCCGGCGCGACCGGGCCGGTGCGGCGCCTGGTGTGGTCGGAGGCCGACCACCTGCCAGANNGGCGCGAGTTCGATGGAGCGACTGCCGGCCGAGAAAGCGATCACCAACCAGACCCGAGAGTTCAAGCAGATCAGATTCTAGCGCCGGAGGAAGGCCATGCAAAATACGGTGTACATCAGCGACGTGATCGATCGGCCGATCGACAAGGTGTGGA
>PKYX01000269.1 GCA_003132825.1 Acidobacteriaceae bacterium | reverse complement strand
TGAAGGTGAAAAACGCGGAGCGCATTTCGATCCCATCTCAATCCCATCTGGCCGTCGGATGCAGGCCGAACGCACCCATTCGAGGCCGCGGGCCATGTGCCAGCCACAGCTTTCCCCGAATTCTCGGGAGACCGGAGTTCGGATGCGTGGTCGGGGTGAAGGCGCCGTGCTAGGCCGCGAGCAGTGCCACGCCCGCGGCCACGAACAAGGCCGCCAGCCAGCGGCGGCGGTCCACGCGTTCATGCAAGAAGATCTTGGCCCCGATTGCATTGGCGATGAATGTAAGTGAGGCCGAGGCCGGCGCCACCAAGCTGACATCGCCCCAGGAGAGGCCGAATAGCAAACTGTAGAAAGCGACCGTCATCGCCATGACGCCGAGCAGGAAGTAAGGGTTGCGCAGAATGCGCCCGACCACGATCCACAGGTTGGTACGGCGCCACAATGCGCCCACGTCGCCCACTTGCTTCATGGCCCGCGCCAGCAGCACGTCGCCGATGGCCGAGGTCAGCACGATGGCCGCGATGGCGCTCCAGGCGTACACAGACCTCACCGATGCCCCCCCACCGATACTGCTTCGGCATCGAGCTTTTCTGTTTCCCGTGCTGGGGGGACGGGAGTCGATGCCGGCCCGCTGGTCGCGAATGCCACTCCCGTCGAAATCAGTAAAATTCCAATCCAGCGGGTTGGACTGACATGCTCGTGCAGCAGGAATTTTGCAACCAGCGCCAAGAGCACGTACCCGACAGAAGTGGCGGGCAGGACGTAGGTCAAATCAGCCCAGGAAAGCGTCATCATGTAAGCGGCAAAGAATGCCAGTAGAAAAAGCACTCCCAGGGCAACCGAAGGATTGAGCACGGCCAAAATGATGCTGGGTAAGTGCGCGAGCGATACGGCGCCGGTCTGCTTCATGCCACAGGAGATGAGAGAGTCGCCGGCTGCCGCGAACACAGCCACTCCTGCCAGCACCAGATACTTGCGGAAGGTCACAACCGTTCTTTCTTTCCCTTAGGCCTGAACCGGCTCGGTGGCAGCTGCGGCGGCTTCCTTCTCGCGTTTTTCCTTGACCCATTTGTTGCGTTGGGAGCGCAGCTTTAGAAAGCTTTTGGCCTCTTTATAGAGGCGCTTCCTCTCGCTGTTACTGAACACGGCTTTTCTCAAAATGCGGAACGCCGCTTTGGGCCGGAAGTAATACTCGTCGTAGAAACGATGCACCGCGTCGAGGATTTCCGCGGCCGGCAAGTCGGGATACTCGACCTGTACCATCTGGTGACCGCCCTCGTCCACCATTTTGGTGTCCGCCACCATGAAACCGTTCTTGATGGCGTGGTCGTAGAGCTCGGTACCGGGGTAAGCATGGGCCACCGAAACCTGAATGGTCTCGACGTCCAACTCCTTGGCGAAAACAATGGTGTTCTTGATGGTCTCCCTGGTTTCCCCCGGTAATCCGAGGATGAAATCCCCGTGAATCACCAGACCCAGTTTGTGACAATCCTTGGTGAACTGGCGCGCGCGTTCAACCGTTGCGCCCTTCTTGATGTTCTTCAGGATCTGCTGGTCGCCTGACTCGTAGCCGACAATCAGCAGGCGGCATCCGGCTTCTTTCATCGCCCTGAGCGTTTCGAAGTCGGTGGTAACCCGCGAAGTGCAGGACCAGGTTAGCTTCAGTGGTTTCAGCTTGGCGCAGAGTTCAATGGTGCGCGCCTTTTGGATGTTGAAGGTATCGTCGTCGAAAAAGAATTCCTTCACATAGGGCCAGTATTCCTTGGCCTTGGCCATTTCGAGGGCCACGTCGTCGGCGGAGCGTTTGCGCCAGGGATGTCCGCTCAGGGTTTGCGGCCAGAGGCAGAAAGTGCACTGGGCCGGGCAGCCACGCGTGGTATAGAGCGAAACATAGGGATGGAGCAGAAACGGAACGTTGTATCGCCTTACGTCCAAATCGCGGCGATAGATGTCGGTGACATGGGGCAGGGCATCCAGGTTGTCGATCTGCGGTCGGTCGGGAGTATGCACGACCGAGCCGTCTTTCAGATACGAGATGCCCAGAATCTCTTCGAGCGGTTTACCCTGCGCAAACTCGGTCACGGAATGGTCAAATTCTTTGCGACAGACAAAATCGATAGCGCGGCAATCCTTCAGAGATTTTTCCGGGAGGACGGTCACATGGGGGCCGACGAAAGCGATTTTGATGTTCGGATTCTGCTCCCTGATTTTTTGCACCAGGCGGATATCGCCAGGGAACCCGGGCGTGCTGGTGAATAGCACCAGGAATTCGTAGTCCTGAGCAATCCGGATGGTTTCCTCCGCCGATACGTGATGCGACGGGGCATCGAGCAGACGCGAACCCTCCAGCATGCCCGCCGGATAGGCAAGCCAGACCGGGTACCAGAAAGATTCAATCTCGCGGGTAGCGGGCCATCGCGAGCCGGCGCCCCCATCGAAATTCTCAAAGGAGGGCGGGTTCAGGAACAGGGTTTTGAGTGCCATAAGTTGAAGTTACTATCATACCATCCTGGGTCGGTTCCCTTCGGTGTATCGGCAGGTTCCCGGGGGACTCTATCGATCGTCTCAGATTCTTCCTAAGCAATGTAGTTTCAACGGATTGGCCAGATAAATACCAACCTTCGAGGGGCCTTCGTTCGGCTAGTTCTCTCCCCTCGCCCATTTCTCCAAGTCGCCGGTCGAGCGCAGGAGGGTGATGCGGGCCCGCTCCAGGTCGAAATTCGAGTCCTGAAGTGCGTTGTAGCGCTCGTTGACCTGATTGCGCGCGTCCGCTTCGTCATGCAGGGCGGCGGTGCCGGCATCGACGCGAGTTTCGAGCGCCTGCAGA
The DNA here is from genome assembly GCA_003132825.1 of Acidobacteriaceae bacterium. GTDB lineage: Bacteria > Acidobacteriota > Terriglobia > Terriglobales > Acidobacteriaceae > PALSA-270. The sequence goes on along the minus strand of PKYX01000269.1, from coordinate 13,645 downwards.
TTGGCTTGGGCAATCTGACATTCGAGGTCGGCCACATGCTGGGCTGCGGCCAGTTCTTCGACCGAGCGCTCGAGCTTCAGAGTCTCCTCCGATACCTGATTCTTGGCGGCCTCGGCTTCCTTGTGGGCATGCAAGGCCTCGGCGTCGGCAGCTTCGGCGTGGGCGTGTTGCGACAGGTTCAAGAACGGAAAACGAATGACCACTCCGACCGTGGCATTGTGCTGCTGGAAGCTTCCCGGCCGGAAAAACTGCTGGTAGTTGTCGAAGCTCGCAAGCAGTGCGTACTGGGCGGCGAAATCGACGGTGGGCCATAGCGCTTTATGTTGGCCGCGGGCCTGGAGATCAAGCGCCAGGGCTCGACCCTCCGCTGCCTGGACGAGCGGGCTAGCCTGGGCGGCCTGGCTCGCAAGATTGTCTGCCTGCTTGACTTCGGGCAAAGGCGGGATGGAGTCGGGCACGCTCTCGATCGAGTCAGCCGGCAGCCCGGTCAAATGGGATAGTTTTGCTCTGAGTTCCTCGATCGCAGCATGCGCCTGCGTAATGCGGAGTTCGACCCGCGCAGTGGTCAGCTGCGCCTGGGTTCCGGCGAGCGCATTCTCTACGCCCGCCTGCAGGCGCAGGTTGACCGTCTGTTCAGTCTTAAGCGCATCGCCTCGTGTTTCTAGCAGGTGGCTCAGGACCGCCTCCCATTGGCTGAGCTCGGCGTAGCTCAGCACGGTATCCTGGATGACCTGATTCCGCTGATCTTTGGTTTGCATCGTGGTGGCTTGATATTCGCTTTTGGCGGCCCGCACGAAGTCTCGCAAAGCGAAATTGACGAGCGGGGACTGGGCGTTGAGGTTGATGATCGAAGGCGCGGAACCTTCGAGGCTGAGCGGGTAGCCCCAGGTGGCGCCCAATCCGGAACCCAATACGATCTGGGGAAGATAGGAATCGCGCGCCTCGACGTAGGAAGCAAACACGCGCTGTTCGTCTGCGCCGGCTGCAGCGGTCGTTGTGCTATGCGCAAGCGCCAACTCGACGGCGCGCTTGAGGGGCAAAGGCTCGGCGGCGAGCTGGGGCACGGCCGAAAGCAGAGAGGCGATGACCGAGAGCGCGATCCAGAGCAACAGAGCGTAGCGCAAGACGGATTTCATAGTTTCACCTTCAGCGGATGGACCAAGAGCCGAGAACTGGCGATTGTAAATGAGACAAGAATACGCACGGCTCTTGACGAGTTTCCCTGGCCAGGAATCGGGGTTGTCGCCCGATCTCTCGGATCGCTGACCGAGGGGCGGGTCAACCTTTCGGCAAAGAAGGAATGATCTCAAAAGCAACCATCAAAAATATCGAGGCCGGAAGGATCGCGCTGCAAGGGGCGCCAGTTGCCCGGGACGGGGAGCTAGGTCAGCGATTGAGCCTCTCGAGCGCCACTTGCGCGCGCGAGAAGCTCTTGGCCATCGAAAGGGAGGCGCGATATTGCTCTGCTGCCTGCTCTCGGTTCCCTTGTTTCTCAAGGATGGTTCCTAGCAGGTAATGGGCCTTAAAAGCGGGAGCCTGTTCTACCGTGGGACTCGACAGATAGAGTTTCAACAGTTGAACCGCGTAGGGAAAATCACGTCCCGCGCCGATCAGAGTCTCGGCCGCCTCCATGAGAACTTCGGACGCATTCGTCTGGGCCGAGGTGGCATGGTTGATGGCATTTTCCATGTCGTCGAGGCGCTCGCTGCGGCGGTAGAAGAAGGCCAGATTCAGCCAGGCGAGAGCGCCGCCCTGGCTGGCCTCGACCGCGGCCCGATATTCCTTCTCGGCCGTGACGTCGTCATGGTTCTTTTGGGCAATGCGGGCGGTCACCCAGTGCGCTTTGGCGGGATCAATCGTGGCTAGACTGCGCGCTTCGGCTTCGGCTTTTTCCTGTCCCCCTCCCACGATGCCAGGGGCTTCCAGGTAGAACTCGGCTAGATCCGAGCGCGCATCCACATTGCTCGGGCTCAACTGCACCGCAGTCTCAAATTCGGAGCGGACTTTCTGGGCGAGCGTGATAGCGGTAAAAAAGTGGGCCTCGGCTGCCTTCTCGCCATACGCTCGGCCGAGCCAGAGGTGATCGCGGCTGTTACCGGCGTCCAGACCGACCGCCTTCTCACAGGCGGAAATCGCGCGATCCCAATTCCCCAACACGAAGTAGCTGCGGCAGAGCAGATTGTAAGACCCCGCATCGCCCGGAGCCGTTTTGAGTCTGGCATCGAGGACGGCGATGGCATTGTCCACACGTCCNNGCAAACAGCGCCAAAACGAGAAATTTTCGTGTCCCAATCATATTCAATGGATCACCCTCACCGCCAAACCATCGTGCAGCGGCTTGGAGTTCAAGGAAGTCAACGCCACCGCAGCGTTTACTTGTATCCCTCCGGTCACTTCCACCTGCGTCAGATTGGAAACCGAAGTTTCGATATCGCGCCGTTGCAGTTGGTCGTTCACGATCTGGTAGACATAAATCTTGCCGGCATCACTGCGGACGGCTTCGCGAGGCACGGTCAAAACGTCCCGATGCTCCTCGGTCACAATGGTGACGCTTACATTGACGTTGGGCAGCAGCGCGAAATCGCGATTATCCACAGCGCAAGTGGTCTCCCCCACATTGCGGGTGCCGTGCAACTTGACGGTTGCCGGAATGTTGGTGATCTCGCTCTGCCATCTGCGTCCGGGCATTGCGTCCCAGGTTACCTCGATCAGCTGGCCCGGCATCAGACGCCCCACATCCGGTTCATCCACGAAGGCGCGCACCAAAACCCTGCTCAGATCGGCCGCCTGCAGAACCAGGTCGCCAGAATTTACGTAGGCCCCCTGATGGACAGGAAGGGAATACACCACGCCGTCGAACGGCGCTCGAATATTCAATTGCGATAGCACATCCTGAGCAGCGGCATAGGCGGCCTGGGCTTGGGACTGCTGGGATTGGACTTGCACGATTTCGGGCCGCGAGTAGCGATCTTTCTGCTTCTGCTCGAGCAGAAGCAGGTCGGCGTTGCTGCTCTTCACCTGGTCGCGCGCCAGTGCAACTTCCCCGGAAGAAGCCGCGCCTTGTTGCTGCAGATGCTCGAGCGCTTCGAGCGTTCGCTCCGCCGTGTCGCGCGCCGTGCGCGCCTTCGCCAGCTGCGCCTGCAGGGTAAGAACCTCCTCGCGATTGCCACCGCTCTGAATGGCGCTGATTTCAGCCTGGGACGCGCGTAACTGGGCTAGCGCCCGGGCGGCCTCGCTGCGCGCTTCCGCATCGTCCAAGCGCAACAAAAGCTGGCCCCGTTTGACATGGTCTCCTTCTTTGACCAGCAACCGTTTCACGGTGGTACCAACCGGGGCGTGCGCCTCAAAATTGTGCAAAGGTTCAACTTTGCCGTTGGTGGAGATCACGCTGCGAATCGTGCTGCGCTCGACGGTGGCGGCCTGCACCGGAACCACGTCTCCGTGCGACATGAAGGACGCAAGCACGACCACTCCCGCGACGATTCCGGCTGTCCACAACAGCCAGCGGTGGCGGCCTAAAAGGCCGCTATGAGTCTCCTGCAAGGCCATGCTGGTTCACGGAAAGGACTACTTTATCATCTGGCTGCTCCGCCGACGGGCGGCCGCCCCTTAACAGATTAGATGCAGGTTTTAGCGCGAAGACGCGATTTCCTGAGCGCCTCGATGCCACTCGCCACGGCTGGGTACAATGGGATCATGTCGAAGCAGCCGCGTTACACAGCCGAGCATGCCGCCGCCGGCCTCGATTGGAAGTTTCCCGCGATTGAAACCTGGCCGAACCAGTTTGCGGGATACGAAATCGTGGTCGATGATCCCGAGTTCACCTCGGTCTGCCCCAAGACGGGCCTGCCCGATTTCGGGCACCTCACCATTCGTTACATGCCGCACCGGCATTGCCTGGAGTTGAAGTCCCTGAAAGAGTATCTCCAGTCTTACCGCAACCTGGGCATCTTCCAGGAAAACATCGTGAACCGGGTGCTCGAGGACGTGGTGCGCTGGGCCAAGCCCGAATGGGCGGAAGTGAAGGGCGATTTCCGACCGCGAGGCGGGATTTCAACCGTTATTGTGGCCCACTGGCCAAGGCCGAGAGGACACAAACCGAAAGTGAGCAGAGGCGGCGGGTAAGCTCCCGTTCTGGCTTCGCATTCCTCGAGAATCCAGTCCCCGGCGCCCGCGAGAATTCGCCCGGCCGCATGTTATATTCTGCCGCTAAGTGAGCTCGACCAAACTCTATCCTCGCACCGCGCTGGTTCTGCTGACGGCGCTCAATCTGCTCAATTACATCGACCGCTCGGTCTTGTTTGCGGTGCAGCCTCTGGTACAGAAAGAATTCCACCTCACGAACATCCAGGTGGGATATCTGACCAGCGCCTTTCTCGTGTTCTACATGGTTGCCGCGCCCTTTACCGGGCCTCTGGCGGATCGCTACTCGCGCAAACTGATCATCGTGCTCGGTGCGGTGTTTTGGAGCGGACTGACTCTACTGACGGCGGTCACTCACAGTTACCTGGCATTGCTGATTCGCCACACCCTGGTCGGTATTGGCGAAGCCACTTTCGTGACCATCGCGCCGACGTTCGTGGCTGATCTCTATCCCGAACAAAAGCGCGGCCGCATTCTCGGCGTGTTCTACCTGGCGATTCCGGTCGGAACCGCGGCCGGATATCTGCTGGGAGGCAATCTGGGCGCGACCTACGGATGGCGGTTTCCTTTTTACGTCGCCGCCGCTCCGGGTTTTCTGCTGGCGCTCGCCATCCTATTCATTCCGGAACCCGAGCGAGGCCAGTTTGACTCTCTTGAGCAAACCCCGGAGCGCAGCAGTCTCGGAGGTCTCGCTACCAATCCAGCTTTCTGGACGGCGACTCTCGGCATGGCCATGATGACCTTCGCCCTCGGGGGATTGCAGGTTTGGATGCCGACATTTCTTTCCCAAGCACGCGGATACTCCTTGCAGTCGGCAAACCTGCTCTTTGGCGGAATCATCGTGGTGGACGGGACCGTGGCGTCGCTCGCGGGCGGATGGCTGGGCGACTACCTGCTGCGCCGCAACCAGAGCGCCTACTACTCTGTCTCTGCGGTCAGCATGGCGCTTGGAGTCCCGCTGATGATCCTCGCACTGTTTGCCCGCGGGCCCGTGATGCTGCCCGCCATGGCGGCTGCGGCGTTCCTGCTCTTGTTCAACACGTCACCGCTGAACGCCGCGGTGATTAACTCGGTCGGCGCACCCATCCGAGCGACCGCAATTGCCGTCAATATTTTTGTGATCCACCTGCTGGGCGACGTTCCCTCACCCACGCTGATGGGATTCATCGCCGACCGGCGCTCCCTGCAACTCTCCTTCGTCGCTCCGGTGATCGCCATGGTCTTCTCTTCTGCCATACTGTTTTACGGCATGCGATTTGCCCCGGCAGTGCGTATCCCGGATTCCGGCGCCGCGGGAGCCTCGGCGGGATGAGTTATTTCCACTGGATCGCGGGCTCGATTCTTGGCCTGGTTTGGCTCTCGCGCATCGTGGATGCTGCCCTGGGGGTACCCCAGATGGCCGATATCTCGCTCCCCGAGTGGGACACCAGGCCGAGAGACAACCCACGCGTCAGCATCATCGTCTCCGCGCGCAACGAGCAGGAAAACATCGAGCACCCCCTAGAGGAGTTGCTCGCCCTCGATTACGACAACTGCGAAGTCATCGCGGTCAACGACCGCTCGACCGACGCCACCGGCGAGATTATGGACAGGGTCGCCGCCACCCTTGCCGGTCAAGGCCGGCTGAAGATCATCCACGTCCGAGAATTGCCCGAAGGGTGGCTGGGGAAGACTCACGCCATGTGGAGTGGGTCGCAACAAGCGAGCGGCGACTGGCTGCTATTCACCGATGCCGACGTGCTGTTCAAACCCGACGTCTTGCGCCGTGCTCTGGCGTACGCGGAATCGGTGCCCGCCGATCATGTCGTGCTGTTTCCGCGCATCATCATGCGCGGTCCGGGCGAAAAAATGATGATCGCGTTCTTCCAAACGTTGTTTGTTTTCGGCCATCGCCCCTGGAAAGTGGCCGACCCGAAGTCGAAGGACCACATGGGCGTGGGGGCGTTCAATCTGGTGCGCCGCCGGGTCTACGATGCCATCGGCACCTATCGGGCGCTGCGTTTCGACGTGGTCGACGATATGAAACTGGGCAAGGTGGTGAAGAACGCGGGCTTTCGGCAGCGCGTCGTGTTCGGCAGGGATTTGATCTCCATCCGCTGGGCGAAAGGCGCGCTGGGAGTGGTCGACAACCTGACGAAAAACATCTTCGCGGTTCTCTCTTTCCAGTGGTGGCGGGCGCTGCTTTCATGCGCCGGCCTCACTTTCCTGAACCTCGGCCCCTTCCTCGGAATCGGTCTAGCTCGCGGCTGGGCGCGACTGCCTTACGCAGTGGCGTTGCTCTCCATGTTCATGATTTACGGCGGGATGTGGTTGAAGTCCTCGGTGCCACCCTACTATTTCTTTCTCCATCCAGTGAGCACAGCGCTTTTTGTTTACATCACGCTGCGATCCATGATCTTGACCCTCAGTCGGGGCGGAGTGGTGTGGCGCGGCACTTTCTATCCGCTCGAAGAGTTACGACGCGGCAGGGTATAGAAAACACTCGCTCCGGCGCATCTTTCCTTCCCCGTGCGCGACACCTGTGGCGCCGCCCGAAGAGGACGCACCTCGAGCCAAGGGAGTGGGAGATCGAGGTCAGAAAACAGCAGAATTCGCGGGATTTCGCGAAATGGAATCGGCGACGAACGGGGCGGGCGCATCCACCGCCCTTCTCGCGCCAGAGCAGAAAGTACTAATTGAATGATTTGACCGCGACCGCTTCGTCGTCTTTCACGTCGAAGACGGTGTAGAGCTTGGTGATCAGCAGCAGGTCGTGGACTTTCTTGGTCAGGTTGAGCAGTTTGAGGTCGCCGCCCTGTTTCCGAACGGTGGTGAAAGCGCTCACCAGTTCGCCAATTCCCGAGCTGTCAATATAGTTGACGTCGCCCAGGTTGAGCAGGATCTTCTTCTCGCCCTTAGCCAACAACTGGGTGATGGTCTCGCGCAGGGTGATGCTGCCTTCACCCAACGTGATGCGGCCGCTGCAATCGACGATCGTGACACCATCCACCTGACGGGTACTAATCTTCATGCTCACGCGAAGCCTCCTTGCCGCCCGCGGATGGCCCGTGGACGTGCTTGATCAATTTAATTTCGGTGCCCGTCTGCGAGGGACTGATTTGCACCTCGTCCATGAACGAGCGGATCAGAAAAATCCCCCGGCCTGACGTCTTCAGCAAATTCTCCGGCGCCAAGGGATCGGGGATCCTGCTCATGTCCAGACCACAGCCCTCGTCACGGATGGTGATTACCAACGCACGCCCACTGTTCTCGAAGTCGAGCCTGACCTTCTTGTTCGGATCGTAAGCGTTGCCATGCAATACGGCATTGACCGCCGCTTCCCGCACGGCCATCGAGATTCGCATGACTTCGTCGTCGTCAAAGCCGGCGTCAGCCGCGATTCGGCTGGCTGTTTGCTCGGCGGTATCGACGGTCCCCAGCGTCGAATCCAACGTGAAGGAGACCCGGCTCTCGGTCATGGCGAAGATTCTGCGGACAAGCCCTGCGAATCCCGAACATTTTACCGGAGCGGCCTTACGGTCGCACCCCCGTCGAAAACCGTCCGGTTGGCGAATTCGGTAGTTTGCCCTTCCTCCGCGCAAATGTCAACGAGGAGGCCGGCGCGGGGTCAAAGCTCGACGAGAATGCACCCGAGAAATGTCCCTGTCCGGCACGCCGGAACCAGCAGGAGCCGCAAAGTGGGCGCCAGGTCCCGCCCGCGAGGCAGGGCGGGAGTTCACTCGTCGGCCGAGGAATTCGAGACATAGTTGAAACTCATCTGGATTCCGGCTTGACAGCTTGAGTATGCTCAGGGCATGCCTTCGCTGGCCCTCACCGAATTGCTGGGTGCTCCGGTGTTCGACACCGCCGGAAGCCAGTGCGGGCGGGTGCGCGAACTGGCCGTGGCCCCGCAGGAGGATCGCGCCCGGATTGCCATGTTCATCGTGCGCACGAAGGCGGGCGACCGGCTGCTGCCCTCGGCCCTGGTGGGATCGATCGATGGCGGAATTTATGCCACCACGGCGGTTTCCACCTGGAATCCGGTGAACGGGGCGGAAGGCCTTTTCCTGCTGGAACGCGACTTGCTCGACCAGCAAATCATTGACGTCCACGGCCGCAAGGTGGTGCGGGTCAATGACGTCGACCTGAACGAGGAAATCAGTAACAGCCACTCCGTGCTCCGGGTCGGCGCGGTCGATGTGGGCGTCCGGGGTGCAATCCGCCGCCTGCTCAAGGGAGTCGTGCCCATGCTGGCACTTCGCACCCTGCTCCACAAAGTGCCCCCGCGGCTGATCCCCTGGGAGTTCGTGGATCTGATTGAAACTGACCCGGCGCGTCGGGTGAAGCTCAAAATCTCTCACGAACGGCTAGCCCGGCTCCATCCCGCCGACATTGCGGACATTGTGGAAGAACTGGCTCCGGCGGAGCGCGAGGCGGTATTCCAAACCCTGGACGAAGGCGTGGCGGCGGAGGCGCTCGAAGAGGTCGAACCCAGGGTCCAGAAGTCGATTGTGGAGTCCCTGAACTCGGAACGGGCTGCCGAAATCGTCGAAGAAATGGATCCGGATGCGGCCGCCGATCTGCTGGCCGACCTGCCTGAGGAGCGTACCTCGGAAATCCTGCAGGAAATGGCTCCCCAGGAACGCAAGGAGATGGTCGAGCTCCTCGAGTTCGGGGAAAACACCGCCGCCGGCCGCATGAACACCGACTACATCGCACTGGGCGTCAGTGCCACTGCTCACGACGCGGTGGAGGCGCTGCGCCACTTTGAAGGCGGCGTTGAAACCGTGAGCACCATGTATCTGGTCGACTCGCACGGGACCCTGGCGGGTGCCGTCCCTCTGGCCAAGCTGGTGCTGGCCAATCCGGCTACGCCCATGCTCTCCTTGACCCAGGAGCCCTTGATTTTCGCCACCGGTAACACCAAAGAGAACCAGGTTGCCGAGCTGTTCGATAAGTACAATCTCCTGACCCTCCCGGTGGTGGATGAAAACCGCAAACTCACCGGCGTGATCACCTCCGACGACATCATCAGCTTGCTGCGATCGAAGTTGTAGCGGCGGTCCCTCCCTGGGGTTCCCTTTTGAGGACCCCAGGGGCGGGCAGAGCAAACATTGCTTCTGTTCAGAACTGCGCACTGCGTTTATCCTGTTTTCTCGTCTCTCGCGATTCACCTCCGTTGTTTGTGAACTGTGCGCCATGGGATTTTTGAAACGCCAGAAACTCCGGATCCTGCTGTTCCTCGCCGTGGTCGGACCGGGGTTCATCACCGCCAACGTCGACAACGATGCCAACGGCATCTACACCTACTCCGCTGCCGGAGCGCAGTTTGGCCATTTGCTGCTCTGGACCATGATTCCGGTCACGGTTTCCCTCATTGTGGTGCAGGAAATCTGTGCTCGCATGGGCGCGGTTACGGGGAAGGGCCTCAGCGACCTCATCCGCGAGGAATTTGGGTTTCGGGTTACCTTCTTCATGATGATCGGAATCCTGCTGACGAATTTCGGCAACGTCGTGGGGGAATTCGCTGGCATTGCCGGCAGCCTGGAACTGTTCGGCCTTTCCAAATACATCACCGTTCCGATTTGTGCGGTGATCGTCTGGCTGATCGTGGTCAAGGGCCAATACAAAAGCGTGGAGAAGGTTTTTCTTGCCGCGTCGTTCTTCTATGTGACCTACATCGTGGCCGGGGTACTGGCCAAGCCGGCCTGGATCGATGCCTTGGTGGCCACCATCAAGCCGCCGCAGCGAGAAATGTTCCACCATCAGGAATATCTCTACATGGTGATCGGCGTCGTGGGTACCACGATTGCTCCCTGGATGCAGTTCTACCTGCAATCCTCGATCGTCGAAAAGGGAATCACCAAGCGCCAGTACAAGGCTTCGCAATTGGACGTGATCAGCGGCTGCATCTTTACCGACGTGGTGGCCTGGTTCATTATCGTGGCCTGCGCGGCTACGCTCTACATGCATGGCTACCGCAATATCGCCGACGCAAAAGACGCGGCCCAGGCGCTGCGGCCTCTGGCTGGAGATTATGCCTACATCCTTTTTGCCATGGGATTGTTCAATGCTTCGCTGTTTGCGGCATCGATCCTTCCCCTTTCGACCGCCTATACGGTGTGCGAGGGCTTGGGCTTTGAATCTGGCGTCAGCAAGAAATTTGGCGAAGCGCCGGTGTTTTACTGGCTGTACACCATCCTGATTGTTGCAGGCGCGGGCGTGATTCTCACTCCCAATCTGCCGCTGATCAAGATTTCCATCCTGTCGCAGGTGGTGAATGGTGCGGTGCTGCCTTTCGTCCTCATCTTCATGCTGCTGCTGGTGAACAAGAAGGAACTGATGGGGGAACACGTCAACTCGCGCTTGTTTGACGTGATCGCCTGGGCCACCACCGTGATCATGATCGGCTTGACCCTCGCCTGGTTCTGGACACTCAGGTCCGGCGCGGGCTAGAACGGCGCCTCTAGAGAATCTTTCCTGCGGCCAAGTCCTGCACTAGCTTCAGGTCGGCCTCGAGGAAATCGTAGGACGGCAGGTCAGGAGGATTCACCCACTGGATGTCGCGAAAAATTCGGTTTTCTAATTCTCTCGCATACTCCCGTACCACGAAGAAGCGCAATTCCACCGAGGCTCCGTTCGGATACTCGTGGCGCATGCGCGTTACCTCGTCACCAATCGTGGCGTCGATGCCAAGCTCTTCCTCGAGTTCGCGGTGCATGGCGTCGCGTGGCTGTTCCCCCTCCTCGATCTTGCCTCCGGGAAACTCCCACTTCAACGGCATGGTTTGATGACGCGTGCGCTGGCACACCAGTATCTTGCCGTCCTTACAAATTAGCGCCGCCACCACTCGTTTCATGCGTACGAACTCTCTCCCTTTCGATGGGCGCTGCCCAAGGCGATACATCTTAGCCCGAGTGGTTGTGGAAAAAGCTCGGGGTGAAGAGCGACAGCCAGAGCTCCGAGTCCCCTCGAGCAGAGTCGTGCGGGCGTGTTCGGGATCAGTAGAACAAGCCATCCCGGACGGCGCGCATTTTCTCCCAGCCCCGCTCCCGAACAATGTTCTCGAGCGGGACCCGGTCGCCGGCGCCGGCCCGCTACAATGGTCCCGATGTACTCCCCCACGCTCCTCGACTACTTCCAGAATCCCCGCAACCCGGGCGTCGTGGCCGCTCCGGATGCATCGGTTCAACTGGAAAATCCCGCCTGTGGCGACATCCTGCAACTTACCATGAAAATCGCCGGGGGCCGCATCGCCGAGATCCGATTCCGCGCCAAGGGATGTGTCCCCGTTATGGCCTGCGCTTCACTACTCACCGAACTGGCGCTGGGAAAAACCACCGAAGAGGCCGGCCAACTGAGCCGGGAAGACCTGGTGCGGGCGATCGGAGGGTTGCCGGAGGCCTCTGGCCATGCCAGCCACTTGGCGATCGATGCCCTCCAGGCAGCCTTGAAGAAATGCAAGAAGTAGCCCGGGATTCTCGAGCTTTCCGGGGATGAATCGAAGAACCTCCAAGAAAAAAAAGCCGTGATCCGTGACCGCCCGTTGGGCTCGAGACCTTGCCTTACCGTCGCACCGAGTCCGGCCAGTACAGCGGCCAGCCTCGTTCCTTGGCCAGTCTCTCCAGATCCGGACTCGGATTCACGGCAAANNAGGCCCGAGGGCAAGCGGGTCAGTTCGCCCGTGATGCGGCCTTGATTGACGCGCACGGCGGCCGCCAGAATGCGGTTTTCTGGAATGCCGAAAAGCTGCATCGCAATCTGGATGACCCATTCACTGGTGGAAGACACCACCCATACGTCGCAACCTGCATCGAGCAGACGTCGCACCGTTTCCCGCATTTCGGGAAAAATCTGAGGCGCAATTTTCTGCTCGAAGTACTCCGCCGCCGCGCGCCGTACATCCGTTTCCATCAACCCCTCGTGAAGGGTTGCCATCGCGCCGCACATGGCATCCTCGCTGACCTTGCCGGCTAGGTATTCGGCGTAGCGCGCCCGCTCGCGGCGGATCACTTCATCCGAGACCAGCCGGTGCTCGAACCCCCAGCTGAAGAAGCCTTCGCCGGCATCGCCCGGCCACAGCGTGCCATCACAATCGAAGGCGGCAAAGCGAGGCTCGAAGGCGAGAACGGAGTCGATGAATTGCTGCGCCTGGTTGCTGAAGCTAGGGTTCGTCATGTGGGCTGCGCATGAAACCGCAGAACGGCGGAAGACCCCCGCCCAGAACGCGAGCGCGGCGGAGACTCATTCAGCATGACAAAGCTTCCCGATCTCGTAAAGAGGCCACGCATCAGCCCAGTACACTAGGCCCGGCGAGCGCTCTGTAATCCTCCGGGGTATCGACATTCATCGCGATCCCGGGATCGTCCATCGAAATATAGGCAAGGTGCGGCAGATTCTGGTGCAGAACGTCGCGTCCGGTGGAGTCAGCCGGAGCCTTCAGAAATGCTTCGATCATCTCCCGCCCCACCAGAATCGGATGGCCATGCTTGCCCCGGTATTCCGGCACCACCGCCCACTTTCCATTCGAGAGAGCGGTCTGAAAGGCGCCTCGCAGCGCTTCGAGCGTAGCCTGGCCGACCGGAGGCCGATCGACCAGGGTAATCATCGCCCCATCGCGGCCCTGGTTCAGAACCGCATGCAAACCCACCTGCAGGGAACTGAACTGTCCCCGTTCGGGCGATGGATTGCGGACCAGAACCGCGCCCGTGGCGTAGACGAAGGGAGCCAGGTTGGCTTCGTTCTTGCCGGCCACCACAATCACGATGTCGTTGAATGGGCTGAGTGCTTGAATGGCTGCGGACAGGAAGGTCTGGCCGGAAGCCGAGGTGGTCCCGGAGAGGGCCGGCGGCCAGGGCAGCAGGGCCTTATCGCTTCCCATGCGCGTCGACTCGCCCGCCGCCAGAATCACTGCACACAGACTGGGTGCACGGCTCATGGGGCGAAGATAGCAGAAAGGAAGGGAGATTGTTGATTTTCGATGGTTCAGCGCCGCCCCAAGGGATGAAGTCGAGGCCCGGTTTGGGGACGCCGCCCCTACGGTTCTTCCGCCACTTCGGTCGTGCTGTCGGAAGTTTCGTCCAGGTCCAGCCTTTTCCCGTGGAACCAGCTCATGTGCGGCAGTTCCCGTTCGCAATGGCGGCGGAAGGCAATGAGCTCCGCCGTGATCGCCACCGCAATCTCCTCCGGTGTGACCGCGCCGATATCAAGCCCCACCGGAGCGTGCACGCGCCCGAACAGGTCCGCGGGAATTCCTTCCCGGGTCAGCTCGCGGAAAACAGCGATGGTTTTGCGCTTCGAACCGATCATGCCGACATACTTGGCCCGGGTCTGTATCGCCCACCGCAGCACGCGCAGGTCATCACGGTGGCCGCGGGTCACGATCACAATGTAAGAGGATTCACTCGGAGTCAGATGCGCCATCGCCTGCTCGAAATCTTCGGCGAGGACTTCTACGGCTTGCGGAAAGCGCTCGCGGTTCGCGTAGGTCTCACGGTCGTCCACCACGGTGACGTCAAAGCCT